>NZ_JBFULU010000006.1:0-257694 GCF_054049735.1 Bradyrhizobium sp. P5_C12 | reverse complement strand
ACCTCTCCCCGCAAGCGGGGAGAGGTGAAGCAACACCCAACCCGGACCGCCGATGGCCTTTTACGTCGTACAGTTTCTGACCGGTCTCGCCAGCGCAGCGTCGCTGTTCCTGGTGGCGTCGGGCCTGTCGATCATCTTCGGCGTGACGCGGATCGTGAATTTCGCGCACGGTGCCTTCTACATGATCGGCGCCTATATCGCCTTCACGCTGACCGAGCGCCTCTCAGGCGCATTCGGCTTCTGGGGCGCGATTGTCGTGGCAGCACTTGCCGTGGCGCTGATCGGCGTCATCGTCGAGATGGTGCTGCTCCGGCGCATCTACCACGCGCCCGAGCTGTTCCAGCTGCTCGCAACCTTCGGCCTGACGCTGATGGTCGAGGATCTCGTGGTGCTGATCTGGGGACCTGACGATCTCGTCGGCCGCCGCGCCCCAGGATTCAAGGGCGCTGTCGATTTCTTCGGCCAGAACATCCCGAGCTACGACCTGTTCCTGATCGTGCTCGGGCCGGTCGTGCTCGGCGTTCTCTGGCTGCTGTTCCAGCGTACGCGCTGGGGCGTGCTGGTGCGCGCCGCGACGCAGGACCGCGACATGGTCGCAGCGCTCGGCGTCAATCAGAAATGGCTGTTCACCTCTGTGTTTGCGGTCGGGGTCTTCCTCGCCGCACTCGGCGGCGCGCTCCAGATCCCGCGCGACGCCGTGCATCACGCCATGGACCTGCGCATCATCGTCGAGGTCTTCGTCGTCGTCGTGATCGGCGGCCTCGGCAGCATCATCGGCGCCTTCGTGGCGGCGGTGCTGGTGTCCGAGCTCAACGCTTTCGGCATCCTGATCTTCCCGAAAATTTCCATCATCCTGGTCTTCCTGGTGATGGCGGTGGTGCTGATCGTGCGGCCCTGGGGCCTGTTCGGCCGGCCAGAGGCACCCGCCCGCAAGACGCCCGGCCTCACCGTCAATCCCTGGCGGCCGCTGACGTCGAACGAGCGGCTGGCCGCGCTTGCAGTGCTCGTCATCGCGGCGACGCTGCCGCTGTTCGCCGGCAATTATGCGTTGACCGTCGGGTCCGAGATCGCGATCTTCGTGATCTTCGCCGTCAGCCTGCATTTCCTGATGGCGGTTGGCGGGCTCGCGTCGTTCGGCCATGCCGCCTATTTCGGGCTCGGCGCCTATGGCGTCGCCTTCCTCGCCAAGATGGCGGGGCTGCCGATGATCGTGTGCCTGCTGCTCGGACCGCTGCTGGGCTGTCTCGGTGCCGCCGTGTTCGGCTTCTTCGCGGTACAGCTCTCCGGCGTCTATTTCGCCATGCTGACGCTCGCCTTCGCGCAGATCGTCTGGTCGATCGCGTTCCAGTGGGTGAGCGTGACCGGCGGCGACAACGGCATTCTGGGCGTGTGGCCGGAAAAATGGGCGGCGAGCCCGTCGCATTTCTATTGGCTGTCGCTCGGCGTCGCCGCGCTGGTGACGGTCGCGCTGCGCGTCGCAGTGTTCTCTCCATTCGGCTACGGCCTGCGCGCCACGCGCGATTCGGCGCTGCGCAGCGAAGCCATCGGCGTCAACGTCAAACGCATGCAGTGGACGGCGTTCGTGATCGCGGGCACGACCGCTGGCATCGGTGGCGCGCTGTTCGCCTACCTCAAGGGCAGCGTCTTTCCCGACAATCTCGGCATCTCGCTCTCGGTCGATGCGCTGGTCATGGTGCTGCTCGGCGGCGTCGAGACGGTGTCGGGCGCGGTGATCGGCGCGATCGTCTACAAGGCGCTCAACATCTGGCTGGTGAGCCAGACCGATCTTTCAAAGCTCGTGCTCGGCGGCTTCATCGTGCTGATCGTGGTCGTCTTCCCCAAGGGCATCGTCGGCATGCTGGAGATGCTCGCGCAACGGCGCAAGAGCACGTCGCCGCCGGGGTCAACTCTGCTTGCCAAGCCGATCGGGTCTGCCGAATGAGCGTCGCACCCCCACTTCTCGTGGTCGAAGGTCTGACCAAATCCTATGGCGGCATTCATGCCGTGCGCGGCGTCTCGTTCTCGCTGCGCGCCGGCGAGATTCTGGCGCTGATTGGCCCGAACGGCGCGGGCAAGAGCACCTGCTTCGACATGCTCAACGGCCAGAACAAGCCTGATACGGGGCATGTCCGCCTGCTCGGCGAGGACACCACGGGGAAGAAGCCGCGCGAGATCTGGCGGATGGGAGTGGGGCGCACGTTCCAGATCACGGCAACGTTCGCCACCATGACCGTGCGGGAGAACGTGCAGGTCGCGCTGATCTCGCATGGAAAGCAGTTGTTCAATCTCTGGGGCGCGGCGCCGAACTTCGACCGTGGTGAGGCCGGCCGCCTGCTCGAGCTGGTCGGCATGGGCGGCTATGCGGACCGTCCTTGCGGCGAGCTCGCCTATGGCGACCTGAAGCGGCTCGAGCTGGCGGTGGCGCTCGCCAATGAGCCAAAACTGCTGCTGATGGACGAGCCGACCGCCGGCATGGCGCCGCGCGAGCGCGTCGACCTGATGCGTCTGACCGCGCAGATCGCGCGGGAAAAGTCGATCGGCGTGCTCTTCACCGAGCACGACATGGACGTGGTGTTCGAGCATGCCGACCGCATCATCGTGCTCAACCGCGGCACGCTGATTGCCGAGGGCTCGCCGGCCGAGGTGCGCGGCAATCCGCAGGTGCAGGCGGTTTATCTCGGCGAGGGCCTCGTCTACGATTCCCGCCATCGCGAGGGGACATCGGCATGAAGCTCACGGTCGAAGGGCTCAACAGCCATTATGGCCCGGCGCATATCCTGTTCGACATCGGTTTCGAGGTCGGCGAGGGCGAGGTGGTGGCCCTGCTCGGGCGCAACGGCGCCGGCAAGTCGACGACGTTCCGTTCGATCGTCGGCCTCGTGGCGCAGCGCTCGGGCCGCATCGTGTTCGAAGGCAAGGACGTCTCGGTGCGGCCGACGCACGAGATCGTGCGCAGCGGTCTCGGCTACGTGCCGGAAGAGCGCCGCATCTTCACCGACCTGACGGTCGAGGAAAATCTCGAGGTCGGCCGCCAGCCAAAGCGTCCGAACGCGCCATCCTGGACCCGCGAAAAGCTGTTCGCGCTGTTTCCGAATTTGAGCGAGATGCGCAACCGCCCGGGCGGCCGCATGAGCGGCGGCGAGCAGCAGATGCTGACCATCGCACGGACGCTGATGGGCAATCCGTCGCTGGTGCTGCTGGACGAGCCGTCGGAGGGCCTGTCGCCGAAGATCGTGGAGCAGATGGTCGATGCCATCCTGACCATGAAGAAGGAGGGCGTCAGCATCGTCGTCTCCGAACAGAATTTGCATTTTGCGCGGCTGATCTCCGATCGCGCCTATATCATCGAGCGCGGCCGCATCTGTTTCGGCGGCACCATGGCCGAGCTCGATGCGCGCCCGGATATCCGTGATGCGCATCTGTCGTTGTGAAGGGAACCGGTAGTCGATGGCGAGAAGCGTCGCGGTGAAAAAGGGCGTCAAGCAGGCCAAGCCCCCCTATGTGCTCGACGAGCAGGTCGGCTTCATCCTGCGCCAAGTCTGGCAGCGTCACAGCTCAATCTTCGCCCGCGACATCGGCACCAACATCACGCCGACGCAATGGGCGGCGCTGTCGAAACTCGCCGAGACCGGGCCGTGCTCGCAGAACCAGCTCGGGCGGCTCACGGCGATGGACGTCGCGACGATCAAGGGCGTCATCGACCGGCTGACGGCGCGTGGCCTGACCGAGACGAGCCAGGACCCTGAAGATGGTCGCCGGCTGCTGGTGAGCCTGACGCGCGCCGGCCAGCAGCTTGCGGAAAAAGTCGCGCCGAACGCGCTCGCAATCACCCGCGAAACCTTGGCGCCGCTCGAGCCCAGGGAACGCGAGATGCTGATGGCGCTGCTGAACAAGTTGCGGTGACGGGCGACTAACCTCGATGAGGACGTCATCGAGGATTTCCTGAATGAGAGTGGCGACGCGATTTGCGATGGTCGTGAGCGTTGGCGCGGCACTGGCGGCCAATTGCGCCCCGGTCCTGGCGGCGCAGGCCTATGAGGGGTTCTGGGCTTCCACCAAGAGGGATTGCCGCAATGACGACAGTCCCAACCGCATGAGCATCGAGGGCGGCAACCGCCTGTACTGGTACGAGACACGCTGCCGCGCCAGCGAGATCACCGCTGACGGAAAGCAAAGCTGGAAGATGCGGCTCGCCTGCGAAGGTGAGGGGGAGAAGTTTCGCTCCAATCCGCGGATTTCGGTCGCGGCGGATGGCAGGCTGGTGATCGACAACGGGCCGGTCGGGCAGGCCAAGCGGCAATTCTACATGCGTTGTGAAATTCCAAAGCGACGCTGACTGAGGCGATCAGGTTTTTCCCGGCCATTTGGCCCGGTAGCGGATCTCGCTGCCGTCGGGCTGCGCTTGCCACGGCCCGAACTCGTCCGTGTGCGGGGCCTTGGCGGACATTCCGATCGGATAGAGCCGGTTCGGCTGACCTTCAATGTTGACGGCGAGCTGCCGGTGCGAGGTCCGGAACGCGAGTTCGACTTCGCCTGCGATGACTGCTCTGTCGCCATCACGGCGAAGGCGATCGACGCTTGGCTCGCCCGGCATGGTGTTGAGGTCGGTTTGCAGTTCGATGGCGATGTTGCGTGCCGACGCCGGCATTGTCGCTCCGGCGGGGAGGCGAACCTCGAACACAAGAAGCGGGGTGGCGGCGTTCGGGTTAAGCCAGGGCGTGGCCGTTGATACAGCGTAGAAATAGTAGGCGGTGCCGGTGGCGACGCAGAGAAGGACGACGACGCCGAGCGCCTTCAGACTGTTGCGCGCGAGGCTGCCGGTGTTGCCGTCCCTGCCGGAACGCATCGCCAGTTTGGTCGCCAGCACGAGACCGGCGATCGCACCGGCCGGAGCGAATACAAACAGTGCCAACAGGCCCGATGTGATCGGATCCGCGCGATTGTCGAAACCGACGAGCTCAAGCAGCAGGAGCGTGGCGACGAAGCCTGCCACCGCACCGGCCACTCCGGCGGCAATCCGCGACGAACTCCTCATGTCTCCCTCGATGGTCCAGCAATGAACTGCCGCCGCCGAGGGCTGCCTGCATTAGACGCAACAGGCCTGCGACTTGTTCAATGCGTTCGAGAGGCCATACGGAGCGGCGAACCGCTCCGTCACTTCGCCACCACCTCCGGCACCTTGCCCGCGGGCGGCGTGTTGCGGCTGCGCTGGGTGCGCACGATGCCGTCGATGATGGTCATGCCGATGCCGGGGAGGTCGCCGAGCTGGACGCTCTCCAGAATGGTCTTGCCGGGCGAATGCTGCGCCTTGTCCATGATGACGAAATCGGCGGAGCGGCCGACCTCGATCAGGCCGCAATCGAGCTGCCGCATCCGCGCGGTGTTGCCGGTGGCGAGACAAAAGGCGAGCTCGGCCGGCAAATCGCCGAGCGATGACAGCATCGAGACCATGCGCAGGATGCCAAGCGGCTGCACGCCGGAGCCGGCGGGCGCATCGGTGCCGAGGATGACGCGATGCAGGTCGCCCATCTCGCGCGCGATGCGCAGAGTGAACAGGGCCGAGCGTTCGTTGCCGTTGTGAACGATCTCGAGCCCGCGCTTGCAGCCCTCGCAGATGCAGCGGATCTGGTCGTCGGGCAGCGCGGTGTGGCCGCCGTTGATGTGGCCGACCACGTCGGTGTCGGCCTCCAGCACCACGTCCTTGTCGATCAGGCCGGAGCCGGGGATCGAGGGGCCGCCGGTGTGGATCGTGCTCTGGATGCCGTATTTGCGGGCCCAGCCGACCATCTTTCGCGCGGTGGGGCCGTCCTTGACGCCGCCGAGGCCGACCTCGCCGAGCAGTTTGACGCCGGCCGCGGCCAATTCCTTGAAATCCTCCTCGACCATCTCGCATTCGATCACGGGCGCACCGGCATGAACCTTCACGCCGCCCGGACGCAGATTCCAGAATGCGCGCTGGGCGAAGATGGCCATCGCCTTCAGGCCGACGACGTCGCGCGGGCGGCCGGGCATGTGAACCTCACCGGCGGAAATCATCGTGGTGACGCCGCCATGCAGGTTGCTGTCGATCCAGCCGATCTGGTTCTGGCGCGGCGTCCAGTCGCCCGCCACTGGGTGGACGTGGCTGTCGATCAGGCCCGGCGCGACGGTGGTGCCGTTGGCCTCGACGATGGTGGTCGCGCCTTCGGTGTCGAGATCCTTGAAGCGGCCGATCGCGGTGATCTTGCCGTTCTCGGCGACGATGGTGTCGCCATCCAGGATCGGCTTTTCCAGGGCGCCGGACAGGATCAGGCCGATATTGCGGATCACGAGCTTCGAAGGTCCGGTGGCCTGGGGTGCGTCATGCGCCATGGAAGGGGTCCTTGTCCTTAACTGCAACGCTTTCGATCTTGGGCAGCCTTGACCGCGGGATCAAGCCGGATTATTCATTAGTATACGAATGATCGTATACAAACGACGCATAGCTGACATTCGCCCCGGAACCGCAAGGCAGCGACAGGGAAGGTGAGATGAGCAATTTCAACCAGGAAAGCGTTTTGAGCGTCCACCACTGGACCGACACGCTGTTCAGCTTCAAGACCACCCGCAGCCCGACCTTCCGCTTCCGCAACGGCGAATTCACCATGATCGGGCTCAAGGTCGGCGAGAAGCCGCTGCTGCGGGCCTACAGCGTTGCCAGCGCCAATTACGAGGACACGCTGGAGTTCTTCTCGATCAAGGTGCCGGACGGCCCGCTGACCTCGCGGCTCCAGCACCTGAAGGAAGGCGACGAGATCATCGTCAGCCGCAAGGCCACGGGCACGCTGGTGATCGACAATCTCGAAGAGGGCCGCAACCTCTATCTGATCGGCACCGGCACGGGCCTCGCGCCGTTCCTGAGCGTGATCAAGGACCCCGAGACCTATGAGCGCTTCGAGAAGGTGGTGCTGCTGCATGGCTGCCGTCACGTCAAGGAGCTCGCTTATGGCGAGATGATCACCGAGACGCTGCCGAAGGACGAACTGCTCGGCGAGTACATCCAGAACCAGCTGATCTACTATCCGACCGTGACCCGCGATCCCTTCCGCAACCGCGGCCGCATCACCGACCTCATCACCTCGGGCAAGCTGTTTGCCGACATCGGCCTGCCGGTGCTGGAAGCGGCCCATGATCGCGTCATGATCTGCGGCAGCCCGGCGCTGGTCGCGGACACGCGCGTGCTGCTCGGCGAACGCGGCTTTGTCGAGGGCAATCACGGCGAGCCGGCCCAGTTCGTGGTCGAAAAGGCCTTTGCCGAGCGCTAGAGCCCGTTCCGCTGAAGCGGAACAGGCTCTAGAGTCTTATTCTGACGCGTTTTCTTTACGCGAACCGGTACCCACTTCGCTCGAAAACGCTATGGGTCCAGAATTCTTGCGCAAGAAGACCGCATTTTCGCCCTCGCACGGGCGTTGCGGGGCCGATTCTGCGCACGATACACTGTGGGAGCGAATCAGCGGAGTTCCCACATGGTTGCGGACAGCGACAGCAACATCGCCTGGCACCGGGTCCAGTTGAAGAAGAACCGCGCCGAGTTGAAGGCGCTCGAGACCGCGCGCTTCACGATGGGCGAGATCGCCTCATCGAAGCGCGCCGGCCAGACCCAGAAGACGATCGCGGAACTGAAGCGCAAGATCGCGCAGTCCGAGCGCACCATCGCCGATCACGACAAGCGTACCCGTAGGCCGCTCGGCACCGACCTGCAGAGCCTCAGCAATGGCAGTTGGAGCCATTGGGACGCCTATACCAGCCAGCAGCAGCGCAAGACCGGCCACCGCCCGCCGGAACGCGGATAGGCGATCTTCTCTTCTCCGCGGTTCCGGCTCTTGCGCGTCGCCTCGCGCACACCATCTGGTTGAGGCGCCACCAACCATTCCGGTGATCCCATGCCACCGCGCCTCGATTTCACCAGCGAGGCCTTCTTCCGCGATCCGCCCAAGGCGATCGCGGCGCTGCGCGCGTCCGGCCCCGTGGTCGCGACGCGTTTTCCCCTGGTCGGCGACGTCTGGATCACAACCACGCACGATGCCACCGCGCAGGTGCTGAAGGACGGCGCGACATTCACGCTGCGCAAGGAGGGCGGCGAGGTCGCCGGCCTGCGCTGGTGGATGCCCAAACTCGTCACCACCATCGCCAACAACATGCTGACCATGGACGAGCCGGACCACACCCGGCTGCGCAGCATCGTGGACGAGGCCTTTCGCCGCCGTGCGATCGTCGCGATGGAGCCGCGCATCCGCGCCATCGCCGTCGATCTTGCCGATGACCTGTTCGCGAAGGGAAGTCCCGCCGATCTCGTCCAGGCCTACGCCCGCATCCTGCCGCTGTCGGTGATCTCCGAGCTGCTGGGGCTGCCTGTGGCCGACCGCGCTCGCTTCATCGCCTGGGCCAACAAGATGTCGTCGCTGACGAATGTCGTCAGCTTCTTCCGGCTGCTGTTCGCATTCCGCAAGATGCGAGCCTATCTCGGAGAGCAGTTGCAGCTTGCACGGCTGCACGGCGGCGAGGGCCTGATCGCCGAGCTGGTCCAGGTCGAGCGCGAGGGCGGCCAGATCACGCCGGACGAAATGGTGTCGATGGTGTTTCTGCTGCTGGCGGCCGGCTCCGAGACCACCACGCATCTGATCAGCGGCTCGGTCTACGAGCTGCTCAGGAATCCCGGCCTTCGCGACTGGCTGGAGGAGGATTGGAGCCGCATCTCGCTCGCCGTCGAGGAATTTTTGCGATTCGTCTCGCCGGTGCAGTTCTCCAAGCCGCGCTATGTGCGGCGTGACGTTGAGCTCGATGGCGTGCGCCTGAAGAAGGGCGACCGTGTCATGGTCATGCTCGCCGCGGCGAACATGGATCCGGCGGTGCATGACCAGCCTGTGCGGCTCGATCTCGAACGCAAGCCGAACCGCCACCTGTCGTTCGGAACGGGAATTCATTTCTGCCTCGGCCATCAGCTCGCGCGCATCGAGGCGGCCTGCGCGCTGGAAGCGCTGTTCGTGCGATGGCCGAAGCTCGGCCTCGCCGTCGATCCCGAGGACATTCACTGGCGCAAGCGGCCGGGTCTCCGTGCGATCGCGAAGCTGCCGGTCGTCGCAGCGGACCGTCAGCCGGCCGATTTCCGCGATCCTACGATGTCGCGTTCCCAGCCGAACACCGAGCGGCCGTCGAGTTCGGGCGATGCGGCCCGCTCGCCTGCGATGTAGGCCTCGACCGATGGCCCCTGCGCGGTGCGTTCCAGGCGCCGGGCCTGATCGTCGAGGCGCCTGATCGCCTGCATCTCCTCGTCGCGTCCGAGCTTCGCGTTCTGGATCGCGCCCTTCAGCACGCGGATGGTCTCGTCATAGACCTTGATCGGGACGGGGAAGGGATGCCGGTCCTTGCCGCCATGGGCGAGCGAGAAGCGCGCCGGATCGTTGAAGCGATAGGGGGCGCCATGCACGACTTCGGCGACCATCGCGAGCGAGCGCACGGTGCGCGCGCCGACCCCAGGCGTCAGCAGCAGCTCAGGGAAGTCGACCGGGCCGCGTTCGGCGGCCGCGGCCAGCGTGCCGTGCAGGCGGCGGGCGAACACGTCCTTCGGCCGCACGTCGTGATGGGCGGGCATGATCAGATGGGGCAACATCGCCTGGGCGGGCTCTGTCCCGTTCAGCCGCTCGAATTCGGCGATGATGCGGTCCGGGCCGAGGTCGGACAGCAGCTCCAGCTGCGCGGTGCGCGAGACACAGGCGCGATGATCGGTGAGATTGACGATCTCGCCCTGCTCGGGGCCGTCGATCGCACTATGCGGCGCATCGACAAAGCTCTTCAGCGCCTCGGAATGCCAGTGATAGCGGCGGGCCTGGCGCTTGTCGCCGTTCATGCCCTGCTGCACCACCGTCCATTTGGCATCGGCGGTGACGAAGAAGCCGTGCAGGTAAAGATCAAAACCATCCTGCACCGCTGCGCTGTCGACCTTTGCCACCAGGCGGCTGGCGCGGGTGAGTTTCGCGCCGTCGAAACCGACGCGGTCGCCGAGCTGCATCAATTCATCCGGCGTCTTGCGCGAATGCTGGCCGCGGCCGCCGCAGACATAGATGCCGAGCTCATCCTGGAGCGGGCCGAGACCGCGCTTCAGCGCACCGATCACCGATGTCGTGATGCCCGAGGAGTGCCAGTCCATCCCCATCACGGCGCCGAACGACTGGAACCAGAACGGGTGCGACAGCCGCTGGAGAAACGCATCGCGCCCGTAATGATGCACGATGGCCTCAGTCACGATCGCGCCGAGCGAAGCCATGCGGGTCGCGAGCCAAGGCGGAACCCGGCCGGTGTGCAGGGGAAGGTCGGCGCTGCCGGTTCGTCTGGTCATGATTGCCCAGAAATAGCGCAGTTCGGCGACGGTTGCACGTGAGGAATGCTGCGTTGCACTGAACGAGGGGAGCGAAGACGCCGGAAAGGCGTTGAGCGCAGACTCGATCGCAATGGCGGGGACACCGATGAATCTGCAGATCGTCACGGCCGAGATCGACAAGATGCTCGGCTGGATACCTTCGTGGTTCGTTGGTCTCAGCCTGATCGCCGGCGCGATCCTGCTTGCGCTGCTCGTCTATCGGGTCGGCGTCTGGCTCCTGACGCGGGCGTTTGGAATTCGGCTTCCGCTCCTCGAGGTGTTCATCGAACGCACCGCCGGGCCGGCCCAGCTTGCGCTATGCCTTGCCGGCGTCGCATTGGTGCTTCCGCTGGCGCCGCTCGATGACACGATTCGTACGCCGCTGATGCGCCTGTTCGTGGTCGCCTTCATCGCGCTGATCGGGTGGATATCGATCCGGATCGTGGACATGAGCGCGGCGCGCTATCTCCAGAACTTTCGCGATGTCACCGAGAATTTCGTCGCGCGCAAGCACGTCACCCAGGTGCGCGTGTTCAAGCGTGTGACCGACACCATCATCGTGATCATCACGGTGTCGACCGCGCTGATGACGTTCGATTCGGTGAAGCAATACGGCGTCAGCCTGTTTGCCTCCGCCGGTGCCGCCGGCATCATCGTCGGTCTTGCCGCCCGGCCGCTGCTCAGCAATCTGATCGCGGGCCTGCAGATCGCGATCACCCAGCCGATCCGGATCGAGGACGCCGTGATCATCGAGAACGAATGGGGCTGGGTCGAGGACATCGCCTCGACCTATGTCGTGATCCGGCTGTGGGACTGGCGGCGCATGGTGGTGCCGCTGTCCTATTTCATCGAAAAGCCGTTCCAGAACTGGACCCGCGACACCGCATCCCTGATCGGCGTGATCGCGCTCCATGTCGACTACCGCGCCGACGTACCGCGCATCCGGCGCTGGCTGGCGGAGGCGGTGAAGGATTCGAGCCTCTGGGATGGCGCGGTGGTCAATCTCCAGGTCATCGACGCGGATTCACGCACCATCGAGCTTCGCGCGCTGGTCAGTGCGCGCAACGCGCCGCAATCCTGGGACCTGCGCTGCGAGATGCGGGAGAAGCTGATCGCCTTCATCCGCGATGAGATGCCGGAAGCCCTGCCGCGCGAACGCGCGATCCTGATTCCGTCGGGAGGCGGCGACGATACCGAATTCCTGCGGCAGCCCGCTGCGCCGGAGAAGATGCGGTCGAACGCGCGCAATTGAACGGGCGGCCTCCTATTGAGCCCTCGCGGCGCCGCGCAAGCCCGCCTGCTGCTGGATCGTGTCCAGCGCGCCGGAGGACTGCTCCTCTGCCACAAAGCTATTGAGCAACGGGAGTGCGCTCTCGCGTCCCTTCGGGATGGCGATGGCCAGGTGCTCTGCGCCCCAATTGCCGTCGAGGAGCTTCGCGCCTGGCATCTGGTCGGACATCTCGAACAATGTCGGCTTGTTGGTGGCGTAGAGATCGATCTCGCCACGGCCGAACATCGCGATCGCGACCTTGACGCTTTCGGCGGGAACGACGGTCGCGGTCTTGAATTTTGTCGGCAGGGTCCGCTCGGACGTCGAGCCCTTGGTGACGCCGATCTTCACGCCGGGGCGGTCGATGTCCTCGACCGCCTTAATCGGCGAATTCGCCGGGACGAGATAGCCAAGCTCGATTGCCAGCACGGTCTGGCTGAAGCTGACCTCATTGGCGCGGGCCGGCGTGGCGTTGGTCACGGTGAAATCGACCTGGCCGTCGTGGATCGCGGCGACGATGTCGGCGACGCGCTGGAACCTGACATAGTCGACGTTCACGCCAAGTCGCTTCGCCAGCTCGCCGCCAAGATCGTAGGCGAGGCCGTGCGGCTGGCCGGCCGCGTCCGAGACCATCGAGGTCGGACTGCCCGGATAGATGCCGACGCGCAGGCTGCCGCTCGGCGCCAGCAGTCTTGCTTCGCCGTCGGCGTGCGCGGGTGCACCGAGCAAGCTGATGACTGCGGCGGCGAGCAGGGGGGTGCGCGCAAGGCGCCTAGGATGAGGAAGGGTCTTCATGTGAAGAGCCGCCTCATTGCGCGCGGATGTCGGCGGCCTTCAGCACCGGCTCCCATTTGGTTGCCTCGGCGTGCATGTAGGCCTCGAAGTCCTTGGCGGAGGAGCCGACGGGAGCCGCGCCGATCTTGCCGAGTGTCGACAGCACGTTCGGGTCCTGCAACGCCGCCTTCAAATCGGTTTCGAGCTTCGCCACGATCTCCGCCGGCATCTTGGCGGGACCGAGCACACCCCACCAGACCGAGACGTCGTAGCCGGGCACGCCGGACTCCGCGACGGTCGGGACATTCGGCAGCGCCTTGGAGCGCTCGGCGGAAGTGACCGCGAGCGCGCGCACCGGACCGCCTTCGAGCTGGCCGATCGCCTCGGCAAGTGGATTGACGCTGAGCGGGATCTCGCCGGCGATGACGGCGGTCAGCGCCGGTGCGCCGCCCTTGTAGGGGATCGCGACGATCTTGGTGCCCGACATGTATTTCAAGAGCTCGCCGGCAAGATGCGCCGAGGTGCCGTTGCCGGACATGCCATAGGAGAGTTTGTCCGGCTCTTTCTTTGCAGCCGCCAGGAGATCGCCGAGCGTCTTGTAGGGGCTGTCCTTGGCAACCACGATCGCAAGCGGCGACGACGCGACTTCGGTGATCGCGGTGAAATCCTTGAACGTGTCATAGGGCACGCTCGGATAGATGAACTGGTTGAGCGGATGGCCGCTGGCGACCAGGATCAGCGTATAGCCGTCGGGCGCGGCCTGCGTCAGCGCCTGCGAGGCGACGATGCCGCCGGCGCCGGGCCGGTTGTCGATCACGGGTTGCTGGCCCCAGGTCTTAGCCAGCGCCTGACCCAGCGTCCGCGCGAGCACGTCGACCGCGCCGCCGGCCGCATAGGGCACGAGGATGTGGACCGGCTTGCTCGGATAGTTGTCGGCCGGCGCGGCGGTGCTCGCCAGCAGCAGACCGGCACCCAGCAGCAAGCCGCCGATCTTCTTGTTCAAACCCAGCATAGTCCAGCACTCCTAGAGGGCGTTCGCGTCCTGCGGCGGTCTTTCGAACCGTCCCGGACCCCGCCCATGGTTTTTGTTGACGAGACCTGATCTTTTGTACGATAGTACAAATCACATGGTACGCAAGCCCACCAGCAAGGAAACGGCCCGTAAGCCGAACATGCGCGAGGCGATCCTCGCCGCGGCCGAGGAGCTGTTCGCCACCAACGGCTTCAACGCCGTATCCGTGCGCGATATCGCGCAGGCCGCCGGCGCCAATCCCGGCAGCGTCACCTATCATTTCAAGACCAAGGACGGCCTGCTGCTGGAGATCTACCGGCGCCATTGCGGGCCGATGAATCTTCGCCGCTCGGAGTTGCTCGCCGCCGCCAAGCGCGTGCGCGATCTCCAGGATCGGCTGGAAGCGATCGTGCGGGCCTATGTGGTGCCGGCCTTCACCTCGGGCAGCGATCTCGCCGGCGGCGGGGCGCGCTTCACGCGGCTGCGTGCCGTGATGTCCGCCGAGGGCAATGAGGTCGCGCGAAAAATCATCGCGCAGACCTTTGACGACACCAGCCACGCCTTCATCGACGCGATCCACGACAGCCTGCCGCACATTCCGCGCACCGACATCGTCTGGCGCAGCCATTTCCTGCTCGGCGCACTTTATTACTCGCTGGTGACGCCGGACCGCGTCTCGCGCCTGTCGCGCGGCGAGGCCGATGGCAGCGATGGAGCCAGTGCCATCGAGCAGCTGGTGCAGGCGACCGTCGCCGCGTTCCAGGCGCCGGCGCTGGATCAGGCCGCGCCCGCGCGGCGGCGGCCGGCCGTCAGCAGCAAGACTTGAAAGAAACCGTCGAGGGGTGGCGCGGTCTCGCGTTTCCGCTCGCAAACGGACCACGTGACTGGGTGTTGAGGAAATGAACAGGCGGGAGTGCTTGCATCTTTTGACCGGATTGGCCGGAGCCGCGTGGGTGGCCGACGTGCATGCGCAGGCGGTGGAGCCGAAGGCGATCCCGACGATCACGCCGCCGGATCCAAATCCCAAGACGCCGTCGTTCAAGCTGCCGCCGAAGTCCTGCGACAGCCATACCCACATCTTCGGGCCGGCGTCCCGCTATCCGTTCTCTTCGAGCCGGCCCTACAACACGGCTGACGCGCCGCTGGAGGCGTTCCGCAGCGTTCACGAAAAGATCGGCGTCGAGCGTTGCGTGATCGTCAATGCCACCGTGCACGGCACCGACAATCGCGTCGTCACCGACGCCATTGCGCAGAGCGAGGGTGCCTACAAGGGCATCGCCAATGTCAATGATGAGATGTCCGAGAAGGAACTGGCTGCGCTCGACAAGGGTGGCATCTGCGGCTGCCGCTTCGCCTTCCTCAAGCGCCTCGGCGGGGTCGGCGACATGACCAAGTTCCAGCGCATCGTTCACCGCGTCGCCGAGCTCGGCTGGCACATCGACGTCTATTTCGAGCCGGGCACGATCGCCGAATTCGCGCCCATCCTGAGCGCGCTGCCGACGCGCTATGTGATCGATCACATGGGCACGGTCCAGGCGGGGAAGGGGCTCGACGATCCCGGCTTCACCGCCTTGCTCGATCTCCAGAAGAACGACGAGAAGTGCTGGGTCAAGATCACCGGCCTCGAGCGCGCCTCCGCTGCCGGAAAGCCATTCCACGACGCGGTGCCGTTCGCGAAGGCGCTGATCGACAATGCGCCCGATCGTGTCATCTGGGGCACCGACTGGCCGCATCCCAACGTCAAGATCATGCCGAACGACGGCGAGATCGTCGACCAGATCCCTCTCTACGCGGCAGATAGCGCGGTCCGGCAGAAGCTGCTGGTCGACAATCCGGCACGCCTGTTCAAGTTCACCTGATGACGATGATGTACACGCCCACCATTCCGCCGCCCGACCCGAACACGCGCACGCCGAAATTCAAGCTGCCGAAGCTGTCCTGCGACGCGCATTGCCACATCTTCGGGCCCGGGGCGAAATATCCCTATGCGCCTGATCGTTCCTACACGCCGCCGGATGCGCCGCTGGAGGAGTTTCGGGCGCTGCACGCCAAGCTCGGCGTGGAGCGCGCGGTCATCGTCAATGCCAGCGTGCACGGCACCGACAACACGGTGGCGCTCGATGCCATCGCGCAGAGCAACGGCGCCTACCGCGCGGTCGCCAATATCGATGACAGCATCACCGAGCGCGGGCTTCATGTGCTGCACGAGGGCGGTTTCCGCGGCTGCCGCTTCAATTTCGTCCGCCATCTCGGCGGCGTTCCCGACAAACGCGTGTTCGACCGCATCGTCGCGATGGTCGCGCCGCTCGGCTGGCACATCGATCTGCATTTCGATGCGATCGACCTGCCCGAATATGCCGACATGCTGACAAAGCTGCCGCTGAGCTACACCATCGACCACATGGGGCGGGTGAAGGCCTCCGAGGGGCTCGACCAGCTGCCGTTCAGGATTTTGATCGAGCTGATGCAGCGTGATGAAAAATGCTGGGTCAAGATCTGCGGCTCCGAACGCGTCTCCTCGGCAGGCCCGCCCTTCACCGACGCGGTGCCGTTCGCGCGCAAAATCGTCGAGACCGCGGTCGACCGTGTCATCTGGGGCACGGACTGGCCGCACCCCAACGTCAAGGTGATGCCGAACGACGGCGACCTCGTCGACCTGATCCCGCTGTTCGCGCCGGAGGTGGAATTCCAGCAGAAAATCCTCGTCAGCAATCCGGCACGCCTGTTCGAGTTCGACGAATGACGGCGCTGACGATCGACAAGCCGCGCGGGCGGGCCTGGTGGAAGGAGCTCTGGATCCAGGTGCTCATCGCCATGGCGGCCGGCATCGCGCTTGGGATCGTCAATCCCGAGGCGGGTGCCAAGATGCAGCCGCTCGGCGACGCCTTCATCAAGGCGATCCGGATGCTGATCGCGCCGATCATCTTCTGCACCGTCGTGCACGGCATCGCGCATATGGCCGACATGGCACGGGTGGGGCGCGTCGCCATCAAGGCCATCGTCTATTTCGAGATCATGACCACGATCGCGCTGGTGATCGGTCTCATCGCGATCAATGTGCTGAAACCCGGCGTCGGCATGAACGTCGATCCCGCCAGCATCAATGCCAGCGCGATCGAGCCCTACGTCAAGCAGACCGGCGCCATCGGCTTTGTGCCGTTCCTGATGAACATTGTGCCCGCGACGTTCATCGGTGCCTTCGCCGAGGGCAACATCCTCCAGGTTCTGTTCATCTCGGTGCTGTGCGGCTTCGCGCTGGTGCAGCTCGGCGAGCGCGCGGCGCCGCTGGTCAATTTGATCGACATCGCTGCCAAGATGGTGTTTGCGATTGTCGGCTTCGTGATGTGGGCGGCTCCGATCGGCGCCTTCGGCGCCATCGCGTTTACGGTCGGCAAGTTCGGCGTCGGCTCGCTGGCTTCACTGGGTAAGCTGTTGGGCGGCTTTTACCTCACCTGCGTGATCTTCATCATCGTGGCGCTCGGTCCGGTGGCGCGGCTCTGCGGCTTCTCGCTGTTCAAGCTGATCCGCTACATCTGGGAAGAGCTGCTGATCTGCATCGCCACGACGTCGTCCGAGACGGTGCTGCCGCGGATGCTGACCAAGCTGGAGAAGGCGGGCTGCGAGAAGAGCGTCGTCGGGCTGGTGATCCCGACCGGCTACTCCTTCAACCTCGACGGCACCTGCCTGTACCTTGCCGCAGCCTCGGTGTTCCTGGCGCAGGCGACCAACACGCCGTTCGGGCTCGCCGAGCAGATCGAGCTGCTTTTGATCCTGCTCGTGACCTCCAAGGGCGCGGCGGGGATCGCGGGCGCCGCCTTCGTCGTGCTGGCGGCGACGCTGTCGGCCACGGGCAGCATTCCGGTGACGAGCGTCGCGCTGGTGCTCGGCATCCATCGCCTGATGTCACAGGGGCTGACGCCGACCAATCTGATCGGGAACGCGGTGGCGACGATTGCGATTGCCAAATGGGAAGGCGCGCTCGACGGCGAGCGCCTGCGGCGTGTGCTCGACGGCGAGGAACCCGCCGTCGCGGCCTGATGAATTGGCTGCCTGCATAAAGCAGGGAGCCTATGATGCTTACGAATGAGAGAGGGGGAGTCCGTCCCATGAAAACAGGTCTCGTGATCACCGCCCATCCGGGCGATTTTGTCTGGCGCGCCGGCGGCGCCATCGCGCTGCATGCGAAGAAGGGCTATCGCATGAAGATCGTCTGCATGTCCTTCGGCGAGCGCGGCGAGAGCCAGTTCGCCTGGAAGGAGAAGGGCGCGACGCTGGAATCGGTCAAGGCCGGCCGCAAGGACGAGGCGGAGCGGGCGGCCAAGCTTCTGGGCGCCGAGATCGAGTTCTTCGATTGCGGCGATTATCCGCTGAAGCTCACCGAGGCGCATTTCGACCGCATGGTCGACATATACCGCGAGCTCAATCCGAGCTTCGTGCTGACGCACGCGCTGGAAGATCCCTATAATTTCGACCATCCGAATGCCGCGCATTTCGCGCAGGAGACCCGTGTGGTCGCCCAGGCGATGGGCCACAAGCCCGGCGCGCAGTACAAATATTCGGCGCCGCCGGTGTTCCTGTTCGAGCCGCACCAGCCGGAGCAGTGCAATTACAAGCCGGACCTGCTCCTCAAGATCGACGAGGTCTGGAAGGAGAAGTACGAGGCGTTCCAGATCCTCGCCGCACAGAAGCATCTGTGGGGTTATTACGAGCGCGTCGCGCTCAATCGCGGCATCCAGGGCAGCCGCAACACCGGCGTGCCCATGACGTATGGCGAGGCCTATCAGCGCCTGTTCCCGACGGTTGCGGAGGAACTGGCATGAAGCCGGTCGTCGTTCGCAACATCAAGCGAGCCGATCCCGCCGGGATGGCCGAGTACGGCGTCTCGACCGTGCACGAGGCCTATGGCCGCATCGGCTTGATGAAGCCGTATTTGCGACCGGTCTGGCCGGGCGCGGCGATCGCAGGGCCCGCGGTGACCGTGCTGGCGCAGCCTGGCGACAACTGGATGATCCATGTCGCGGTCGAGCAGTGCAGGAAGGGCGACATTCTCGTCGTCGGCTGCACCACAGACAATACCGACGGCATGTTCGGCGAACTGCTCGCGACCTCGCTCCAGGCACGCGGCGTGCAGGGGTTGATCATCGATGCCGGATGCCGCGACGTCAAAGCGCTGCACGAGATGAAGTTTCCAGTGTGGTCGCGCGCGGTCTCGGCCAAGGGCACGGTCAAGGCGACGCTCGGCTCGGTCAACATTCCGGTGGTCTGTGCCGGCGTCAACGTCGATCCCGGCGACATCATCGTGGCCGATGACGATGGCGTGGTGGTGGTGCCGAAGCGTTATGCCGCCGAAGTCGCCGAGAAAGCGAAGAAGCGCAACGCCGATGAAGGCGGCAAGCGCAAGCGGCTTGGCTCGGGCGAGCTCGGTCTCGACATGTACAGCATGCGCGAGGCCTTAGCGAAGGCCGGCCTCGTCTATGTCGACAATCCCGAGGACGTCTGAGCGAGACAAGAGAAGCGGAGCGGGCGGATGGATCGTCTCAAGCTGAAGGCCGTGCTCGGCAGTCATCCCCATGTCCAGGCGGTGAAGAGCGGCGAGCTCCGCTCCGATCGCTTCGACCTCGATTTCATCGAGTACACGCCGACCAACACCGCATTCAAGCCGATGGTGCGTGAGCAGGCTTTTGACGTCTGCGAGATGGCGATCGTCACCTATCTGATGGCAAAGGCGCACGGCAAGCCGCTGGTGCTGCTGCCGGCGACCATGCTCGGCCGCTTCCAGCATTCCTACGCGCTGTACAATCCCGCGCATGGAACGCTCGGGCCGTCCGATCTCGAAGGCAAGCGCGTCGGCATCCGCTCCTTCACGACGACGACGGGCGCGTGGATCAGGGGTATCCTCGCCAACGACTACGGCGTCGATCTTAACAGCATCCGCTGGGTCACGTTCGAGGATCCGCACGTCGCCGAATATGTCGACACCACCGAGCGGGCACCGAAGGACAAGAAGATCTTGCAGATGCTGCTCGACGGTGAGCTCGACGCCGTCCTCGGCGAGGCGTCGAACGATCCCAAGCTCAAGCCGTTGTTCTCCGATCCGGCCGCGGAGGCGGCGACATGGTACGCCCGGCGCGGCGTCGTGCCCGTCAATCATCTCGTGGTCGTGACCGAAAAGCTCGCGAAGTCGCATCCCGACGTCGTTGCGGGCGTCTATGATCTGCTCAAGCGGAACAAGGTGCAGGTGGGGCCTGCGGTGACGCCGGACCCTGTCCCGTTCGGGGTCGACGCGAACAGGAAATCGTTGGAGCTGATCGTCGACTACGCATTCCAGCAGGCGTTGATTCCGCGTCGCTATGCGGTCGAGGAGCTCTTTGACGAGACGACACGAGGACTGAACTGATGTCGGACCCCAGGCGATGGCAGATAGGACTGGTCGGCTATGGCGAGGTCGGCAGGATTTTGGCCGAGGATCTGCGCCAGCAGGACATCAGGGTCGCGGCCTATGACACCAAGCTTGGCGGCGAGCAGGGCGCCGCTCTGAAAGAGCATGCTGCGAAGTGCGGCGTGGCGCTGGCGGCGTCTCATGCCGAGCTGACCGCGAAATCCGATTTCATCATCTCCGCCGTCACCGCCAGCCAGGCCGTGCCGGTGGCAAAGGCTTGCGCGGGTGCGATCAACCAGGGCACCTGGTTCCTCGATTTCAATTCGGCCTCGCCCGGCGCCAAGCGGCGCGCGGCTGCGCTGATCGACGGCGCTGCCGGACGCTATGTCGAGGGTGCGGTGATGACCTCGGTGCCGCCCTATCGCATCAAGGTGCCGCTGCTGCTCGGTGGTCCCGGCGCAAGGGAGCTCGAGCCGCTTCTGAATGCGATCGGTTTCGCGGCCAGGGTTGCCAGCGACAAGCTCGGTGTTTCATCTGCGGTGAAGATGTGCCGCAGCATCATGATCAAGGGCCTCGAGGCCATGGTCATCGAAAGCTTCACCACCGCGCGTGCCTATGGCGTCGAGGACGCGGTGCTGGCCTCGCTGGCGGAGACGTTCCCCGCGATCGACTGGGAGAAGCAGGGCGCGTATTTCTTCCAGCGCGTGATCGAGCACGGCCGCCGCCGTGCCGAGGAGGTGCGCGAGGTCGCCGAGACCGTGCGCGAGGCGGGGCTGACGCCGTGGTCGGCGCAGGGCACTGCCGAACGGCAGGCCTGGATGGCCGACCTCGCCGATGAAGGTTTGTTCGGCGCGAAGGGGACGAAGGAGTTCGCGCGCAGCGCCGATTGGCGCACCGAGGCGGATCGTATCCTGGCGAAGGTCAGGCGTTGATGTCGAGCGCGGGCGCTCAGCTCAGGGCTGGGCCGCCGTCGCGATAGGTCGAGATTTCGTCGCGCGCGAGCTCGATCAGGTCGATCAGGCTCTTGGCTTCGCGCACGACTTGCTCCTTGGCGCGCTCGGTGCGGAATTCGGTGAGGATCGCTCGAATGCACTTGTCGGCGGTATCGAGCGTCAACAGCGCGCGGGACATGTCGTTCTGGGTCTGGATTGCCGACATATCGAGGCCCGACAGGACTTCGCCGATGCCATTCAGTCGCTTGACAGCCGCCTCGGCAGGCGTGCTGGCCCGAATGGAACGGTAATCGATGCTGCTGAATGCGCTGAACATGTCCATACTCCCCACAGAACGCAGACGTCAGTGCAGGCCTTAGTATGATCCGTGTGGCCCGTAGCGCAATGCGCGCAGCTACGGTCAGGGATTCTACCGGATTCGGGGAGTGGGGAAGGTCAGCGGTATCATCGAACAGAATAGGTCGGATGATTAGCCGCGCTTCCCGATAATCTTACCGTTGGATGCGACGAGCCTGCCCTCCTTGTACACGGAGCGCCCTTGCGGCACCCCGACAACGGCCTCGGGAATATGTTCCGCATTCAGCGCCACGAAATCGGCCTTGGCGCCGACGCGCAGGCCGTAGCCTTCGAGCCGGAGCGCCTTGGCGCCGGCTTCGGTTACGACATCGAACGCAACGCGCAGCTCTTCATCGATGTTAAACCCCGAACGATAGCCAAGCGTCGTCGCCCGGCGCAGCATGTCGCCGTCGCCATAGGGCCACCAGGAATCGCGGATGTTGTCGTTGCCGCTGAAGACGGTCACGCCGGCGTTGCGCAGAGCTAGGATGGGCGGAAAGGGACGGGCGCCCGGTGCGTTCGTCATGATGGCGACGCCGGAGCGGGCGAGAACATCGGCGATCTTCTTGAGGTAATCTGGCGAGATGTCGCCGAGCCCGTACGCGTGACTGACTGCGACGCGTCCCTCCATGCCGAGCGCGCGCGTGCGCGCCGCGATCTGCTCGATCTCGAAGGCGCCGAGTGTGCCCATGTCGTGCAGATGGATGTCGACATCGACGCCGTGCCTATTGGCGACGCCGAACACGACGTCGAGATGCCTTTCGACGTCGCGATCGAAGCTCGCGGGATCGAGCCCGCCGACGAGGTTGGCGCCAAGGCGGATGGCCTCGTCGAGCAGCTGCGGCGTGCCCGGGCTCGACAAGATTCCGCTCTGGGGAAAGGCGACGAGCTGGATGTCGATCAGGCCCTTGTACTCCTCGCGCACGCGCAGGATCGTCTCGAGCGATTTCAGGCCGACCGAGCCGTCCACCATGACATGGCTGCGCATCTGCGTGGTGCCGTGGCCGATGCAGAGATCGAGCTGGTTGCGCGCGCGCACATCCATCGGCGCGGCCTCGGCCATGTTCTGGGCCTGGAAGGCCACGCGCTCATGCACATCGAATCCGTCAGTACATGGCTTGTGCGGCCGCCAGGCATCGCCATAGAAGCTGGTGTCGAGATGGATGTGGCCCTCGACGAAGCCGGGGACGACGAGGGCATCCTTGAGATCGATCGTCTCGGCACCGGCGGGTGGCTGGTCAACGGACGTGATCGCGGAGATACGGCCATCCCTGACCGCGATGTGATGCCGCGCTCCGCTGTCGAAACGCGCATTCAGAAAGATTGCTTCGAAGGCCATCCAGTTCCTCCGTTGATCGATTGCGCCGATAGTCGCGTAAGTGATGGCCGCAGCGCAATACGTGCGAAGATCGGGCGAGCCGGTTAGCGCCGGGGTTTGAACAGCGTGGGCCGCGATCGCTCGAACGTCTGCCGGCCGCTCTTGAAGCCCATCGCGACATCCGGCAGCTCGGCGATCGCGAAGCGGCTGTCCTGGGTGTCGAGCACGATGAGATCGGCGGGCTTTCCGACCTCGATCCCGTAGTCCTTCAGGTTCATCAGCCGCGCCGGCAGCTCGGTCACAAGGTCAAGGCAGGTGTCGAAATCGCTGACGGAAGCGTGCGCGACGTTGGCATAAAAGTTCGCCATCCGCAGCAGCGACGCATCGCCGAACGGCGTGAAGGGATTGAGCACGTTGTTGGTGGCGACCGAGCACAGCACGCCGCCATCAACGAGCTTGTGGGCGAGCGTCAGCCCGCGCGGCGCGTTGTGGGTGGCTTCGCGGCCCATCAGATAGAGGTCGGTCGCGGGCAGCACGGTGACGGCGACGCCGGCTTTTGCCAGTTGCGCGGTGGCCGCTTTCAGCGGCTCCGGCGGCAGCGCCGAGAGTTTCGTGGCATGGCCGATCGCCACGCGCCCCTGGTACTTGCGCCGCTCGGTCTGCCGGCAGACTTCGTCGAGATGCCACCAGGAGGGGTCGAGATCGAAGTCGAGATGGAGATCGACGTCGACGTCGAATTCCTCGGCGAGATCGAAGATGCGTGCGAGATGCGCGTTCGGGTCGGTGTCCATATAGGGGCAGCCGCCGATCGCCTCGCCGCCGTCGCGCAGCGCCTGGACCAGGAGCTGGTCGCTGCCGGGATCGTTGGTCAGGCCTTCCTGCGGAAAGACGCAGAGCGACAGATCGATCGCCCAGGCATAGTCGCGCTTGAGCGCCTTCACCGCCTCGAAGCCGCGCAGGCCAATGCGCGGATCGATCTCGACATGCGTGCGCATGCGCGTCGTGCCGTGCACGATTGCCCGCTCCAGCACGCGAGCGCCGCGCGCGTAAACGTCCTCGATCGTAAAATCCTTCTTCATCCCGGCCACGGCGCGGATCGCTTCCGAGACGCTGCTATGATTGTGTCCGCAGCGTCCGAGCAGGCACGCCTTGTCGAGATGGATGTGGGTGTCGACGAAGCCGGGCAGGGCCAGCCGGCCGCCGACGTCGATCTCGACGGCGTCGCAGGTGAGCCCAGGTCCGATCGCGGCGATCCGTCCGCCCTTCACGCCGATATCGACGGGCGCGGCGGATGAACGCAACAGGGCGTTGCGGAAGATCAGGTCGAAGGCGGTTTGACTGGTCATGGCGTCGGATTCGAGTGTGTTAGCCTAGCGGAAGCTGCGGGAGCGGGCAGCTCCAGATTGTGTGCAGTTTTGGCACTGAATTGTTCAAAAAATATGCATGCAGTTTGAGGCAGGAATTGTAGAATGCGGGCGCTCCCGGAGAACCCGCCATGTCCGCCCCCGCAAAAGCCGAAGCCCGCCCGATGACCGATGCCGAGATCGTGGAGGCCTATCTCACGGCCTCGATGATACCCGATCCCGATGCCGCTGCGGCCTACATGAAGCCGGGGACGGTGATCACGTTCACCGGCGGGCGCGAGTTCGATCATCCGCGCGGGCCGACCGGCTTCAACGCAAAACGCTATCGCTGGGTCAAGAAGAAGATGGATCGCTTCGACGTCTGCCCGGGCGCGGACGAGACCGTCGTCTACAGCGTCGGCACGCTCTATGGCGAGTGGATCGACGGCACGCCGTTCGAGGGCAACCGCTATGTCGACCGCTTCGTCGTCAGGAGCGGGCAGATCGTTAAGATGGACGTCTGGAACGACAGCGCCGAGCGAATCCTGGTCCAGCGCGGGATCGAAGCCTAACCTCTTCGTGCCACCTTCGGCAGCTTGACGACGCGATTGCCCGCCACCTCGTCGGCATAGGGCGCGAGAATATCGAGCAGGTCGCGGCCGCGCTGCGGGGCAGGGGCCACCAGCGCGCGATTGGCCACGGAATCCAGGTGATGGTGCATCAATTCCATCACCTTGGCCTCGTCCCCCTTGGCGAGCGCGACGATGATGGCGCGATGCTCGTTGATGGCGCATTCGGTCGAATGCGGCCGGCTGTAGAGCGACAGCGTCAGGCAGCAGCGATAGGCAACCTCGCTGACATAGCGCACCAGGATCGGGCTGTTCGTCATGTGCGCGAGCAGGATGTGGAATTCGGTGGCGAGCCGGATCGAGACCGCGTCCGAACCGTCGCGCGCGCGGTCCTCGGCATCGACATGGGCGTTCAGCTCCGCGATCTGGCTCTTGCTCAGCTTGCCCGCGAGCTGGCGGACCACGAGCCGTTCGAGCTCGATGCGAATGTCGAAGGCGTCGCGCGCCTCCTGCCAGCTCGGCGTCGCCACCACTGCGATCCGGTTGCGGCGGAGCTCGACCAGGCCTTCGGCGGCCAGTTGTCCCAGCGCGTGGCGGGCGATGGTACGGCTGACGCCGAAACGCTCGCCGAGCGAATCCTCCGGCAGCTTGGCGCCGGGCTCCAGCGCCTGCTCGATGATCGCGCGCCGGAGCGCACGGCAGATGACGCTGACCTTGTCTGACGATTCGGAAGTCTTGCTGGTGGCGCGCGCCGACATCGGCGAATCCTTGGGGTGGATGGTCGCTCCTCTTTAGCATGGAGGTGTCGCAATCCAGCGCTCGAATTGCATGCAGTTTGGTGCCCCGATTGCCTAAAACGAGCCCGGCCGCCTGGCGCGCCAATAGGCTAGGTCATTGATTTGGCGTGGGGCGAAGGCTGGCACTCAGCTTGCATGCACTTTCGCTGTGATGCGCATGCAACCCAACGCTCAATTTGACGGCCAGCCCGTTCCCGAGGAGGCCGGCGCGACAGCGATCGAGCTGTCCGAGGCGTCCGTGACCTTCGGGCGCGGCGACCGCGCCGTGCCTGCTCTGTCCAGGACCACGCTCAAGATCGCCGACGGCGAGTTTGTCGCACTGGTCGGCCCATCCGGATGCGGCAAATCGACCATTTTGCGTCTCGTCAGCGGCCTGGTGCAGCCGACCAGCGGCGTCGTCATCGTCGGCGGCCGCGAGGTCGCGGCGCGGGCGTTGCGGGTCGGCATGGCCTTCCAGAACCCGACCATGCTGCCGTGGATGACGATCGAGCGGAATATCATGCTGCCGCTGAAGATCGTCGAGCCGTTCCGCTCGAACTTCCGCAAGCTGCGCAAGACCGCGTTCCGCGACAAGGCCAACGCGCTGCTGGAGCAGGTCGGCCTCAAGGGCTTTGGCAGTCGTTATCCCTGGCAGCTCTCCGGCGGCATGCTCCAGCGCGCCAACCTTTGCCGTGCGCTGATTCATGAGCCGCGCCTGCTGCTGCTGGATGAGCCGTTCGGCGCGCTCGACCAGTTCACCCGCGAGGAGCTGTGGTCGATCCTCCAGAATCTCTGGATGACGCATAAGCCGACGGTGCTGCTCGTCACCCACGATTTGCGCGAGGCCGGCTTCCTTGCGAGCCGCATCTGCGTGATGAGCGCGCGGCCCGGCCGCATCCTCGACGACAGCCGCGTCGAATTCGTCCGCCCGCGCACCGTCGCCATGACGTTCGAGCCGGATTTCGTCGCGCTGAACCAGAAGCTGCGCGCCTTCATCGAGGATGCGCGCACCGCCGCCCAGGAAGGGACAGCCTGAAATGACCGGCATCGATATCAGGCAGAAGGCGTGGTCGGCGGGGCTGATCGTGCTGTTCTTCGTCGCCTGGGAACTGTTCTGCCTGATGACCGGCATGTCCGATCTGGTGCTGCCGCGGCCGTCGCAAGTGTTCGTGACGCTGTTCCAGCGCTTCCCGGTGCTGTGGCCGCATATCCTGCAGACGCTTGCGACCACCATGTTCGGCTTCGTGCTCGGCGTGGCGCTCGGCGTTGCCCTTGGCGCGATCATCGGTGTTTCCAGGACCGCCTACGACACCTGCTATCCGCTGCTGATCGGCTTCTCCTCGATCCCCAAGGTCGCGGTGGTACCGATCTTCGTGCTGTGGTTCGGCTCCGGCACCGTGCCGGCGGTGCTGACCGCGCTCTCGATCTGCTTCTTCCCGATCGTGGTCAACATCGCGACAGGCCTTGCGACCACCGAGCCCGAGCTCGAGGACGTCCTGAAGGCACTCGGCGCCAGCAAATTCGACATTCTCTGGAATGTCGGCCTGCCCAGGACCATGCCGTTCTTCTTCGCTTCGCTGAAGGTCGCGGTCTCCTACGCTTTCGTCGGCGCGGTGCTGTCCGAGACGGTCGCCTCCAACCGCGGCATCGGCAATGTCATGATGACCGCGTCCTCCAATTTCAACGTGCCGCTGGTGTTCGCCGGGCTGTTCGTGCTCGCGGGCCTCGGCGTCGCGCTCTATGCCGTGTTCTCGCTGATCGAGGGGCGGGTCACCGGTTGGGCCACGCGCAAGAACGACGTCATCGCCACCTGAACTGACATTTTCAAACCGTCACGCAACGAAGCTTGAGGAGGTCTCGATGTTGAGAAAAGTAACTGCCGCGCTGCTGGGATTGGCCCTGTCCGCGGGCGCTGCCACGGCCGAGGAAACCACGATCAAGTTCACGCTGGGCTGGAAGACGCAAGGCAGCGATGCCGCGTTCTTCTATGCCAAGGACAACGGCTTCTTCAAGGAGGAAGGCCTGAACGTCGTGATCGACCAGGGCGAAGGCTCCGGCGCCACGGTCACGCGCGTCATGTCGGGCGCCTATGACGCCGGCTTCGGCGACGTCAACGCCATCATCCAGAACGCCTCGACCAAGCCGCAGGACGCCCCCGTCATGGTCTACATGATGTGGAACCAGCCGCCGTTCGCCATCGTCGCCAAGAAGAGCAGCGGCATCAACACCATCAAGGATTTCGAGGGCCATACGCTCGGCGGCGCGCAGGGCACGCCGACGACGCGGCTCTTGCCGGTGTTCACGCGCAAGAACGGGCTCGACGGCGAGAAGATCAAGATCTCCAACATGGCCCCGAACCTCCAGGAGCCGATGCTGATCAAGGGTGACATCGACGCGGCGCTGGTCTTCAACATCACGAGCTATTTCAACCTTGTGCTCAACCGCCAGGACCCGGACAAGGACTTCAAATGGTTCTCGTTCGGTGAGTACGGCCTCGATCTCTATTCCAACGGCGTGATGGTCTCGAAGAAGTTGCTCGCATCGAACCCGAAGGCGGTTTCAGGCCTCGTGCGTGCCATCAACAAGGGCGCGATCGCGGTCGCCAAGGACCAGAACGCCGGCATGAAGGCGGCGCTGAACTACGACAACCTCATCAACGCGGAGGTCGAGAAGCGCCGGCTGCAATATTCCTTCGAGAAGCTGATCGTCTCGCCGGAGATGAAGGAGATCGGCATCGGTGACATCAAGGATGACCGCATGACGCGTGCCATCGGCATCGTGGTCGAAGGCTATCAGCTCGCCCGCGCGCCGACACCGGCGGAAGTGTTCTCGCGCGAGTTCCTGCCGCCGCGCGCGGAGCGGGAGCTGGTCTATACGGCCAACTGAATCTGGAGAGGCGGTCATGGCCACGGAGATTTCGGCAAGCAGCCTGTTCCGGGGCCCTGATCGCGGCACCAGCGACAACGTCGTGCTGCGGCACGACGGCGGTGTCATCACCGACATCTCGGAAGGAGCGCGGCCTGCCGGCGGGCCGCGCTCCTTCGTCATTCCGGCTCTCGTCAACGCCCATGACCACGCCCGCGCGACCGCGTCGTCCTTCGGCGCGGTCGGCATGCCCCTGGAAAGCTGGATCCTGCGGACCGCGCTGGGCACGCCGGTCGATCCCTATCTCACTGCAGCCTCCGCGCTGGCGCGCGCGGCGAAGGCCGGTTGCGCCGCCATGATGGTGCACTACACACGTCCAAGCGGCACGATGGCTTTGGTCGACGAAGCCAAGGCTGTCGCGCGAGCCGCGTCCGATGTCGGCATCCGCATCGCCTTTGCGATGGCCGTACGCGACCGGAATCCGATCGTCTATGGCGACGCGGAGCCGGTGCTCTCCGGGCTTTCAAGCGATGACCGCAAGACCGTCGAGGAGCTGTTCGTCCGCGCGCCGATGTCGCCAAAGGCCTATATCGAGCTGACCGACGCCATTGCCGCTGACATCGCCGGCCCGATGGTCGACGTGCAGCTCGGGCCTGCCGGCGTGCAATGGTGCTCGAAGCCGCTGCTGGAAGCGGTGGCGGAGAATTCGGCGAGGACCGGCCGCCGCATCCACATGCATCTCCTTGAGACCGTGTATCAGCGCGCCTGGGCCGATCGGAATTTCCCGGACATGGTACGCTGGCTGCGCGACATCGGCTTCTTGTCCGAGCGGCTGACGCTCGCGCACTGCATCCACGCCCGGCCGGATGAGCTGGAGATGATCGCAGCCTCCGGCACGCGGATCGTCACCAATTTCAGCTCGAACATGCATCTGCGCTCGGGGCTGGCGCCGATCGCCGCCGCGCACAAATGCGGCTGCGCCATCGCGGTCGGCGTCGACGGGCTGGCGCTGGACGAAGACGACGACGTTCTGCGCGAGATGCGGCTGGTGCAGATGGCCCATGGCGGCCTTGGGTTTAAGGCGACGTGGACGCCGGGCGAGATGTTCGCGCTCGCCGTCCGCAATGGCCGGCGCGCGACCGGCGCGCCGGGCAGCGGCGAACTCGTCGTTGGCAATCCGGCCGACTTCGTCGTGATCGATCTGGACCGGCTCGACCGCGACCAGATCATGCCCGTCGATCCCATGGCGCTGCTGTTCGCGCGAGGCAATGCATCCCTGGTGAAGGAGGTCGTCGTCGCCGGCAAGACCATCGCAAGGGACGGGGCCTGCGTTGGCGTTGACCTGCCGGCGATCGAGCAGGAGTTGCGCGCGATGTACCGCGCCAATGTCGGCAAGCTCGGACGTTTTCAGCGGGTGTGGCCGCCGCTGTCGGAGCGACTATCCGGCTGGTTCGCGCAGCAGCTCACCTGCGAATAGGACGAGGCACGATGCCTCCTTTGCTCCGGCCGATATAAATCCGCGATAGCTGATAGGCGGAACCTCGTCTGGCGACCGGTTCGGCTCTGGGCTAAACCGTGCGCGACTCCGCGCCGGCGGAGCCATGACCTCTTGAGGAGCCCCCGATGCGTCTACCCACCGTTCTCCTGGCCGTCACATGTCTTGCGGGCGCAGCTTCAGCCGAAGACCTGTCGGGCACGCTCCAGAAGGTCAAGGAGACCAAGAAGATCACGCTGGGCTATCAGGAGGCCTCCGTTCCCTTCAGCTATCTGGATGGCGACCAGAAGCCGGTCGGCTTTGCCCTGGAGATCTGCCTCAAGATCGTCGATGCCGTGAAGCAGCAGCTTGGCATGCCCGACATCGCCGTCGACTTCACCGCCGTGACGTCGTCGAACCGCATCCCGCTGATGGTCAACGGCACGCTCGACCTGCATTGCTCGGCGACCACCAACAACGCTGATCGTCAGAAGCAGGTGGCCTTCACCAACACCCATTTCCTGAGTGCGACGCGGTTCGCCGCCAAGAAGGCCGCAAAAATCAACACCATCGACGATCTCAAGGGCAAGGCGGTCACGGCGGTGGCGGGGTCGGTCAACCTGACGCAGCTCGCCAAGGTCAACACCGAGCGCAATCTCGGCATCAATTTGATGCCGGCCAAGGACCAGGCCGAGGCCTTCCTGTTGCTCGAGACCGACCGCGCCCAGGCCTACGCGCTCGACGACGTCCAGCTTGCGGTCGCGATCGCGCGCTCGAAGGAGCCGCAGCTCTTCATGATCAGCGAGGAGACATTCTCGAAGCCGGAGCCCTACGGGATCATGCTGCGGCGAGAGGATGCGCCGTTCAAGGCGCTCGCTGATCGCGCCACGGCGGAGCTTTATGCAAGCCCGGAGATCGAGGTGCTCTACAAGAAGTGGCTGCAATCGCCGACGCCGCCGAACGGTCTCAACTACAACGTCCCGATGTCGCCGGCGCTGCGCAACGCCTTCAAGACGCCGAGCTCGAGCTTCGATCCGGATGTCTACACGGTGAAATGAGGCGAGGGCGGTTTTCACCTCTCCCCGCTGGGGAGAGGTGGGCACTGCGAGCTCAGCTTGATCTATCTTAGCGCGCCCGCGGCGTGTCGAGCAGTTGTCCGGCCAGCGCCGCGCCGATGGCCGCGATCGCGGCCAGCGCCAAGGCCCAGACGACGAACAGCCGATGGCCGATCAACGCGCCGCTGACGAGCGGTGCGCTGATATTGGCGCCTGACATCAGCGACTGGTTGAGTCCCATGATCATGCCCTGGCGATTGATCGCGGTCGAGCGCGACAGTTCCGCTGTCAGCGTGCTGCGGGCGAACATGGTGCCGACAATGATCAGCGTCAGATCAATCGCGAGCAGGCTGATATTGTTGCCAGCCGCAAGGCCGGCGAACCCGAGCCCCATGCAGGCGAACGCTGCCGCCACGATGCCGCGGTCGGAGGCGACCAGGTTGGCGCGTGTGATCAGGAGACCCTGGACCACCATGTTGATGAAGCCGGCATAGGCGAACATCCAGCCGAGCTCGCGCGCGCCGAACGCGTGTCCGTCCCACGAGAACCGCGCCGACAGGAACAGCCCGATCTGCGACAGGAACATCGAGTTGACGAAGAAGAATACGATGAGGAGACCGAGCAGGCGCCACGCGTAGCGCATGCCAAGCAGGCTGCGGGTCAGCGTCGGCTCGGGCACGCGGTGCTGGTACAGCGGTTCCGAGGCCGGATGGTCTGGCGGGAGCAGGGCGATCGTCGCGAGGATGCTGACCAGTGAGAGCGCGGCCGCGGCCCATACCGGCGCGGTCTGACCGTAATGGACGAGGACGCTCGAGAGCGCCGGCCCGAGCAGAAGCCCGGTTCCGATGGCGCCGCTGGTCATGCCGAGCGCCTGCTTGCGTGTCGCCGGCGCGCTGTGCTCGGCGGCATAGGCGTGGGCGACCGAGATGTTGCCCGATGTGAGGCCGTCGATGATGCGCGCCAGAAATACCAGCGTCAGATTGCCCGCCATCGCGAGCAGGACAAATCCGATCAAGGTTCCGATCTGGCTGACGACCAGAACCTTCCGCCGGCCATAGCGATCCGACAGCATGCCGACCACCGGGCCGGCGATGAGCTGGCAGACGGCATAGACCGAGATCAGGGCGCCGATCAGGAACGGCGTTGCGCCGAGCCGCTGCGAGTAGAACGGCAGCAGCGGCAGGATGATCCCCATTCCCGTGGCATCCACGGCCACGACGACGAMGGTCGGCACGAGCGTCAATGCGCCGTCGGCCGCCATCACCTCGCGTGCTTCGGTCGTGGAACCCGGGCCCATCGCGCGTTGTTCTCGTTCGCTTTTTCGTGATCGATTGCAATCCAGCGGGTTATATAGTTGCAGGCTAATAGTTCGTGTCCTATCTAATTTGCATGGCTCCCTCGCAGGCTCATATCTACGCCGAACTCGGCCGGCTCATTGCGCGGCTGGCCCGCATCTGGCGCCGCGAGTCGGATCAGGCTCTGTCCGATCATGGCCTGTCCTATGCGACTGCGATTCCGCTTCTGGTGCTGTCGCGCCAGGGCGAGAATGTCCGGCAGGGCGTGCTTGCCGACGAGCTCGGCATCGAGGGGCCGTCGCTGGTGCGGCTGATCGACCTGCTTCAGGCCGAGGGTCTGGTGGAACGCCGCGAGGATCCGACCGATCGGCGTGCCAAAACGCTACACTTGACGAAAGCGGGAGACGCCAAGGTCGAGGAGACCAACCGGGTGCTGCGCCGGGTGCGGGCGAGCCTCTTGAAGGATATCGGGCCCGAGGAACTTGCGATAACCTTCGAGACGCTCCAGCGCATCGAGCGGCGGGCCAGCCGCCTGCATCACACGAAGACATTTCTCGAGGCGAAATAGTCATGCGTGCGGAAGAGCCGTTCCTGGTCCGCCACGCGGACCTCGTTTTCGCTTTGAAGACGTTTGCCGCGTCGATGCTGGCGCTCGTGATCGCGCTCGCCATGGATCTGCCGCGGCCGTATTGGGCGATGGCGACGGTCTACATCACCTCGCAGCCGCTTGCCGGCGCGACCAGCTCGAAGGCGTTCTTCCGCGTGATGGGCACGCTGATCGGAGCGACCGTGACGGTGGCGCTGGTGCCGAACCTGATCAATGCGCCGGAGCTGCTGTGCCTCGCGATCGCGCTCTGGGTCGGGCTCTGTCTCTATCTGTCGCTGCTCGACGGCACGCCGCGCAGCTACGTCTTCATGCTCGCCGGATACACGGTCGCGCTGATCGGCTTTCCCTCGGTGTCCGAGCCGGGCAACATTTTCGATACCGCGGTGGCGAGGGTGGAGGAAATCTCGCTCGGCATCATCTGCGCCAGCCTGGTCTCGACCATCGTGTTTCCCCGCAGCGTCGCGCCTGCGGTCGCTGGCCGCGTCGACACCTGGCTGGCGGATGCGCGCCGCCTCAGCCAGGTCGTGTTGCTGCGCGACGGCACCGCCGAAACGCGCCGCGCCAGGCGCCTCAAGCTTGCGACCGACATCGTCGAGATCGACACGCTCTCCACCCACCTTGCCTACGATCGTCTGACCGATCGCAATGCCGTGAGCGGCCTCGGCGAAATCCGGCTGCGCATGCTGATGCTGCTGCCGGTGATTGCCTCGCTCGAGGACCGGCTGGCGGCGCTGGGCGAGGAGGCCTTGCTACGGCAGAGCGAGTTGAAGCGACTTCTGGAAGAGCTCGCGCAATGGATCGTCAGCGACGTCGGCGCGCGTCAACCGGCCGAGCGGATTCGCGCCATGATCGCCGAGCGGCAGGCGGTGCTCGACGGCAGCGCGTCCTGGGAGCGGATCATCACCACGAGCCTGTTGTTGCGGCTGCGCGAGCTGGTCGACCTCTCGCGCGACTGCCGCGCGCTGACCGAGGCGATCGCCGAGAACCGCAACGTCGCGACCGTCGAGCTGGCCTTCCGTTCCGAGGCCGGCGCCGCGCCCGTGCGCCACCGGGATCGTGGCCTTGCGCTGTGGTCGGCGGCGGGTGCCGCCACGGCCATCCTGATCTGCTGCGCGTTCTGGATCGGCACTGGCTGGCCGGACGGAGCATCGGCGCCGATGATGGCGGCGGTTGCCTGTTCGTTTTTCGCCGCTCAGGACGAGCCTGCGCGCTTCATCCGCAGCTTTGGCCGGTGGGCGCTGGTCGCCATCGTGGTCGTCGCGGTCTATCTGTTCGCGGTGGTGCCGGCGATCTCCCATATCGAGGTTCTGGTCGTCGCACTGGCGCCGACCTTCTTGCTCTATGGTTTCCTGATCGCGCGGCCGGCGACCGCGGGAACGGGCACGGCGCTCGCGGCCAACACGGCGACGCTGCTCGCGCTGCAATCGACCTACAGCGCCGATTTCGCATCCTACGCCAATTCGGCCGTTGCCTTCTTCGTTGGCGTCCTTATCGCCGAGATCGTGACGCGGATCGCGCGCGGGGTGGGCGCCGAGTGGATCGCCAATCGCCTGGTGCTGTCGAGCTGGAAGACGATTGCGGTCGCCGCCGAACGCCGCGGCAAGCGCGATCGTGCGGAGTTCGCAGGCCTCATGCTGCACCGTCTCGGACTTCTGGTGCAACGCATCGCATTTCTCTCCGAGAGCGATCGCCGCGACGCCGACAGCCTCGTCCAGCTCCGTATCGGCATCAACATCATCGATCTGCGCCGGGCGCGTTATGGCCTCGCGGCATCGACCATTTCCGTCATCGACGACATGCTCGATCAGCTCGCCGCGGCCTGCCGCAAATATTCCGGCGGCGGAATGCCGGCCGAGCTGCTGCGGCATGTCGACCTGGCGCTGGCCCGAGCGGTCAAGGACCCCAATGACAGCGCGCGCGAAGACGCCTTGATCGGCCTCGTCGGTATCCGGCGCGGCCTGTTTCCGGACGCGCCGGCCTATCGGCCGCGCGCAGGCGAGAGTGTTGCGGCATGAGACATCAGATCGACATCTACGGTGTGCTCGTGCCGGCGCTGCTGTTGTGGATCATCATCGCCTACGCGCTGAGTGCCTTGGTTCGCCGCCTCATGCTGCGCTTCGACCTCTACCGGCTGGTCTGGCACCGCGCGCTGTTCGATTTCGCGATCTACGTCTGCATTCTCGGCGGGGTCGTCTATCTCTCGGAGTATCTGCCATGAAGGGGAATTTCGCCTGGCTTGGCCGCCTCGCGCTGACCGCCATCGTCATCGTCGCCGCACTCGCCGTCGGCCGCGAGCTTTGGGTCTACTACATGGAGTCACCATGGACGCGCGACGGCCGCGTGCGCGCCGATGTGGTCCAGGTTGCGCCCGACGTGTCGGGTTTCGTGACCGAGGTGCTGGTCAAGGACAACGAGAAGGTCCATCGCGGCGACGTGCTGTTCAGGATCGATCGTGAACGTTTCGCCTTGGCGCTACGGCAGGCCGATGCTGCCGTGGCCGGTCATCAGGCCACGCTCGATCAGGCCAATTCCGACCTGAAGCGCTACAGCGCGCTCACCACCGATGCGGTGTCGCAGCAGAAGCAGGAGCAGGTTCTCGCCACCCAGCTCCAGGCCAAGGCGGCCTTCGACCAGGCCGTCGCCGACCGGGCGGTCGCCCAGCTCAACCTCGATCGCAGCGAGGTCCGCGCCTCCGTGAACGGCGTCATCACCAACATGGATCTGCGCCCCGGCGCCTACGTTACGGCCGGGAAGGGCGTGATGGCGCTGGTCGACACCGACACGCTGCACGTCGAGGGCTATTTCGAGGAGACGAAACTCGCGCGCATCCGCATCGGCGACAAGGTGCGGGTCCGCCTGATGGGCGAGAAGGTCACGCTCACCGGCCGCGTCGAGAGCATCGCGGCCGGCATCGAGGACCGCGACCGCGCCGCGGGCGCGAACCTGCTCGCCAACGTCAACCCAACCTTCAGCTGGGTCCGGCTGGCGCAGCGCGTCCCGGTGCGTATCGCGCTGGATCCTGTGCCCGATGCGATGTCGCTGGTTGCCGGACGCTCGGCGACGGTGGAGGTATTGGACTAACGCTGCGAGCACATCGATCGCGCTTGGCTTGGGGAAAACCGCCAACGGGCGTTTCAATGCCAAATCGCAGAGCTAATCCTGACTCGCGTGTGTGAGTCGGGGGACTGTATGGGCGTTTGGTTTTTAGTCCTAGCGGCCTGCGTCGTCGGCGCGTTGCTCCTTTTGGCATTCTGCCGATAGAGCCGACAGCGGATGCACATGTTGCTGCGAAGCATCAGCGAGCCGTTGAATGGCGGTTCCAGACCGATGGGTTTTGACTGTGCATCGATGAACGCGTTCACTTCCGGGATCGGAGGCGGACATGAGCTGGTTGTTTGTGTTTCTCATTGCCGCGAGCGCAGTCGTTCTGATCGCCCATGCGATTGACGCGATGCGTTCCTGATACTGCCTGTGCCTCGGTTTCGTCGGTAGCTAGGTAAGCGACGAAAATGTTCCGAGGCGGGCGCGTGTCAACTGGAGGAACCTGGCCTGCAGGCCAAGGTTGTCACAGCAGGAGGAATACGATCATGCTTGCGTTCTATCTGCCGTTTATCATTTTCGGAGCGATGCTCGAAGCGATTTTGAATCAGAATGTGTCTGCATCCATCGAGCAGCCAAGCGTCGATTAGACTCCGATGATCAGACGTTGGACTGGCGAACCAACGTCTACTCAGGCATTCGAATATTTCTTCAGCTCGAACCGCGCGATCTGGTTCCTGTGAACCTCGTCCGGGCCGTCGGCGAGACGCAGCAGACGTGCGGTGGCATAGGCCTGCGTCAAACCAAAATCGTTCGACGTGCCGCCGCCGCCATGGGCCTGGATCGCCCAGTCGATGACCTGGCAGGCCATGTTGGGCACCGCGACCTTGATCATCGCGATTTCGCTCTTGGCGACCTTGTTGCCGACCGTGTCCATCGCGTACGCCGCGTTCAGCGTCAGCAGCCGGGCCTGCTCGATCATGATGCGGGCCTCCGCGATGCGCTCCTGCGTCACCGTCTGCTCCGAGACCGGCTTGCCGAAGGCGACGCGACTGCGCACGCGGCGGCACATCTTCTCCAGCGTGCGTTCGGACAGGCCGATCAGCCGCATGCAATGGTGGATGCGGCCGGGGCCGAGGCGGCCCTGCGCGATCTCGAAACCGCGGCCTTCGCCGAGCAGCATGTTCTCCTTCGGCACGCGCACATTGGTGAAGACCACCTCCGAGGCGCGGTCGGGCACGCCGTAGAAGCCGAACACGGGCAGGGGACGCTTCACCTCGATGCCGGGCGTGTCCATCGGCACCAGGATCATGGATTGCTGCTTGTGGCGGTCCGTATTGTCCGGATCGGTTTTGCCCATGAAGATGCAGATCCTGCAGCGCGGATCGGTCGCGTTCGTCGTGTACCATTTGCGGCCGTTGATGACGTAATGGTCGCCGTCGCGCACGATCGAGCTTTCGATGTTGGTCGCGTCCGACGAGGCGACCGCGGGCTCGGTCATGGCGAAACAGGAGCGGATTTCGCCGGCGAGCAGCGGCTTCAGCCAGCGCTCCTTGTCTTTTGCCGAGCCGTAGCGCTCCAGCACCTCCATGTTGCCGGTGTCGGGCGCCGAGCAGTTGAACACTTCGGGCGCCAGATGCGAGCGGCCCATCACCTCGCACAGCGGGGCATATTCGAGATTGGTGAGGCCCGCGCCGTGGCCGGACTCCGGCAGGAACAGGTTCCAGAGGCCTTCGGCGCGGGCGAGCGGCTTCAGCTCCTCGACGACGGGATAGACCTTCCACGGCCCGAGCTCCTCCGCCTCGCGGTAGAACCGTTCCTCGTTCGGATAGATGTGCCGGTCCATGAAACTCTCGAGCTTGCGCTTGAGCTCGACGACTTTGGGTGACATCGGATAGAGCATCTTTCGTCTCCTTGATCGACGGACGGCGCTAGCCGATTTCGAGATAGTCCGGCCCGGGCAGTTCTGGGAAGGGCGCCGTCGGCAGCGTCTGGTACCAGAACGCGACCGAGGCGATGTCGTCCTGCAACGGTAGATATTTTGCTTCCTTGACGCCGGGCTGCCAGCCCAGCGCCTGGATGGTCACGCGCAGGTCGGAGCGGAAGCGTACGGGGTCCGGGATGTGCCAGCGATACATGCCGAAGCGCTGCTGCGATTTGTAGACACCATCCGGGCGGATCACCTGCGGCAGGCCGGCATAGGGCGTGGTGAATTCCTGGTAGTGCGATTGTTGCGCCGGGCCCTGGCCGGAATGGGCGACGTAGGGATCGAAATTATAGGCGCCACAAAAATAATCCTCGGTGCCGGTGCCGCAGATCGTCGGGAATGCGCCGTCGCCATCGATGAAGAATTTGATTTCGCCTTCGCCCCACCAGCCGTTGTTGTTGACGCCCCACGCCATGTAGGTGCCGACATAATGCCCGCTGCCCGCGATGCCATCGAGGATGGTGTAGACCTCCTTGTAGGGCAGCGGGTTGGTGCGCCGAAACTGTGCGTGAAAATAGGCACAATCCTCGGGCACATCGGTCAGCGTGTAGTTGATCTGGTAGTAGACGGTCAGCTGCTCCTCGCTGCGGTTCTCCAGCGTGAACCGCGCACGCTCGCGGAACGGCATTTCCCAGTAGCAGTTGAAGGCACGGCCGGGATTGACGCAGACCGCGAGCGAGGACACTTGCGCGAACTCCTCCCACCCGCAGGCGAAGAAATCGCCGGCCGGACATTCCACGCTCGGCAGCGTTTGGTCGTCCCAATAGACCCGCAGGATCGAATGGCGCAGGCGCCCGCGCGCCAGGGTCATCCATATCTGCTGGATCGCACCCTGGCCCTGGATGTCGGCAAGCGTGAAGGTCGTGCCGGGCTCGATGACGACATAGGGCGACACCTTCCAGCCCTGCCCGAGATCGCGGGCCTGACGCGCCGCGGACCCGTCGACGGACATTCCGCCCTTGCCCTTGTCGCCGGTGAAATTCTCGGGGCTGATCGAACGCGTCTGCGCATGCGACAGGCGCGACAGATTGCCGAGATGCATGCCCAATCCGGAAAACGCCATTGTGTCCTCGATCCAGGGGGTAGGATGATCCGATATATCGCCCCCGAATCTACCAAAAGATGAAGATGGTCGCGCACGGACAGGGTCCTTGCGCGATCGCGCGGCGGCTTAAGCGGGACGATACTCCCTGAACTTCTCGCGTAGCGCCGATTTGAGCACCTTGCCGGTGCCGGTCATCGGGAATTCGTCCAGGAACTCGACGGCATCGGGCATCCACCAGCTCGCGATCCTCGGGCGCATGTGGTCGAGCAGGGTCTTGCCGTCGACCGTCGCTCCCTTCTTGCGGACGACGAGGAGGAGCGGGCGCTCCTGCCATTTCTCGTGCGCGATGGCGACGACGGCGGCCTGGAGCACATCGGGATGCGACAGCGCGATGTCCTCGAGCTGGATCGAGGAGATCCATTCGCCGCCGGACTTGATCACGTCCTTGGAGCGGTCGGTCAGCGTGACGTGGCCCTGGGCGTCGATCACGGCCATGTCGCCGGTGATCAGCCAGCCGTCGCGGTCGAGGCCTTCCTCTAACTTCATGTAGCCCGAGGCGACCCAGGGACCACGGGCACGCAGATGGCCGACGGTCTTGCCGTCGCGCGGCAGCTCAACGCCGCCGTCGTCGACGATACGCAAGGCGGTGCCGAAACACGCCCGGCCCGACACCTGGCGCCGGTCGAATTTCTCCTTGTCGCTGAGATGCTCCGAGCCGGGCCGCAGGCCCGGCATCGAGCAGCCCAATGCCTCGGTCATGCCCCAGGCCTGGATGTAGTCGATGCTGTACTCGCGCTTGAGCTTCTCGACCATCGCGCGCGGCGGGGCGGAGCCCGACGACAGTGTTGCCCGCAGCGTCGAGAATCTGTTGCCGGTGCGCGCGAGCCAGTCGAGCAGGATCAGCCAGAAGCTCGGCACGCCTGCCGACAGCGTGACCTTCTCGCCCTCCAGCAGCTCAAAGAGCTTGTCGGGCTCGTAGTTGCGGCCGGGCAGCACCAGCTTCGAGCCGGTATAGGGCGCGGTGAACGGCATGTTCCAGCCATTGCCATGGAACAGCGGTGCCATCGGCATCATCACCTCGCGCACGCCTTCCATATGCCCCGGCAGGAAGTCGAAGTTGCAACACGTCATGGTCTGAAGGATCGCGGCGCGGTGCGAATAGATCACGCCCTTCGGATTGCCCGTGGTGCCCGAGGTGTAGCAGATGGTGGATGCGGACTTTTCGTCGAACAGCGGCCAGGCGAAACCGGCATCGGTCTCGTTTTCCAGAAGCTCCTCGTAGCAATGGACGTTCGCAAGCGTCGTCTCCGGCATCCGCTCGCGCGAGGACATCACGACGTAAGCCTCGATCGTCTTGAGCTGCGGCGCGATCGCCTCGACGATCGGCAGCGTGGCGCGGTCGACGAACAGCAGCCGGTCTTCGGCATGGTTGATGATGTAGACGAGCTGCTCGGGAAACAGCCGCGGATTGACGGTGTGCAGCACATAGCCCATGCCGGGAGCTGCATAGAACATCTCGAAATGGCGGTGGGTATTCCACGCGAGTGTACCGACGCGGTCGCCGGGCTTGATGCCGAGCCGCTGCAAGGCCAGCGCCATGCGCTTGATGCGCGGATGCGCATCCGCATAGGTGTAGCGATGGATGTCGCCTTCGATCTCGCGCGCGACGATTTCCGCTTCGCCGTGATAGTCGGCGGCATACTGGATCAGGCCGCTGATCAGGAGCGGCATGTCCATCATCAATCCCTGCATGGTCTCCTCCGGACCGCCACGTCGTTGCATGGCGTACGCTTGTGATTTGTCCGCACGGTAGCGGAACGTCATGCGACGTTCACGCAAAAAACAGCGGACGCGATTGCATGCGTCACTTTTTCGGGGCTAACTGATGCGAGCTGTCGGCGAAGCAGCGTCCGCCGGGGAGGAAATGGATGTCAGCGGAAAAACACAAGACCGGCGCAGCCGGCGCGTCTACGATCGACATCGCTGCATTGCGTGCGCGCTATCGCGACGAGCGCGACCTTCGCCTGCGTGCCGAGGGCAAGGCGCAATACGTCGAGGTGACCGGCGACTTCAGCCGCTATCTCGACGATCCCTGGGCCGATCCCGGATTTGTACGCGAAGCCGTCAGCGAACAGACCGAGGTGCTCATCGTCGGCGGCGGCTTCGGTGGCCTGCTCTGCGGTGCGCGTCTGCGCGAAGCCGGCGTCTGCGAATTTCGTATCGTGGAAAAGGCCGCTGACTTCGGCGGCACCTGGTACTGGAATCGCTACCCCGGTGCGGCCTGCGATACCGAGAGCTACATCTATCTGCCGCTGCTGGAACAGACCGGCTACATGCCGGTGCGCAAATACGCGCGGGCTCCCGAGATCTACGAACACTCGCGCCGCATCGGCCGCCACTTCGGGCTCTACGAGCGTGCGCTGTTTCAGACCGTCATCTCGCGGATGACGTGGCAGGAGCAGGAGGGGCGCTGGCTGGTCGAGACCGATCGCGGTGATCGCATCCGTGCGCGCTTCGTCATTCTCGCAGGCGGTCCGCTGAGCCGGCCGAAGCTGCCCGGCATTCCCGGCATCGAAAGTTTCAAGGGTCACAGCTTCCACACCAGCCGCTGGGACTATGCCTACACCGGCGGCAACGCCGAAGGCGGTCTCGCCGCTCTCGCCGACAAGCGCGTCGGCATCATCGGCACCGGCGCGACCGCCGTGCAATGCGTGCCGCATCTCGGCCGCTCGGCGAAAGAGCTCTACGTGTTCCAGCGCACGCCGTCCGCGATCGGCGTGCGCGATGACCGGCCGACGGATCAAACCTGGGCAGAGAGCCTGAAGCCCGGCTGGCAGCGCGAGCGCATGGACAATTTCACCGCCGTGATCTCGGGCGAGCCGTTCGAGCAGGATCTGGTGCAGGACGGCTGGACCGGCCTGCTCGGAGAGATTTTGCTGGCGCCGCGCCGCCAGCCGCAGCCGGTGACCTCGATGGAGGAGGCGCTGAAGGTCATCGAGCAGGCCGACTACCGCAAGATGGAGGAGATCCGGGCGCGCGTCGACGCTGTCGTCAAGGACGAAGCGGCCGCTGCGGCGTTAAAGCCCTGGTACAAGGCATTCTGCAAGCGGCCGTGCTTCCACGACGAATATCTCGACAGCTTCAATCGCCCCAACGTGCATCTCGTCGACACCAAGGGACGGGGCGTCGACCGCATCACCGGGAACGCCGTCATCGCCGACGGCAAGGCCTACGAACTCGACTGCCTGATCTATGCCAGCGGCTTCGAGGTCGGCACCGACTACGCCCGCCGCATGGGATTTGAAGTCTACGGCCGCGACGGCGTGAGCCTGTCCGAATGCTGGCGCGACGGTGTCAAGACGCTGCACGGCTTCTACAGCCGCGGCTTCCCGAACTGTTTCCTGATCGTCACGGTGCAGGCCGGCCAGAGCGCCAATTTTCCGCACGTCATCGACGAGCAGTCGCAGCACATCGCCTATGTGATCGCCGAGGCGCGCAAGCGCGGCGCGAGGACGCTGGAGCCGACGCCTGCAGCCGAGAGCGCCTGGGTCGACGAGGTCGTCAGAGCGGCGCTCGGTCGCCAGACCTATCTCGCCGAATGCACGCCAGGCTATTACAACAATGAAGGCGTGTTCGACCCGGTCGCGGCCCGCAACAGCCAGTACTGGCGCGGGCCGGTGGCGTTCCTGCGGCTGCTCGAACGATGGCGCAAGGAGGGCAAGCTGGATGGGCTGGAATTGACCTACGAGACCGCCGCGGCGGGCGGCCCCGCGGTTCCGGCTTGAGCGGCATGGTCCCGCAGCACCAGAGCATCACGGTGGATTTCCTGCTGGGAGCCGAGGCGGGGTGACTTTGCGGGCGTTGCGACTTGCCGGTGTCAAGAGCTTTGCTTGGATCGATTGTAGCTGTCGGGGCTTGAGCGATCGCAACTGGCGTAGGATCATGCCCCGCGCGAGCCGGTCGTGCACCCAGGGAGAGGAACGAGCCATGATCAAGGGCAGGACTGTCGCGACGGCGATGATCGGTGCGACCGCGCTGCTGCTCTCGCTGGTGCCCGCGGCCAAGGCTGCGCAATGCGGCAGCTCATCGGCCGGGTTTGAGGCCTGGAAGCGCGAGTTCAGCGCGGAGGCGCAGGGCAAGGGCATCGGCCAGACCGCGATCTCGGCCTTGATGCAGACCAATTACGCCGGCGCGACCATTGCAGCCGACCGCGGCCAGCGCAGCTTCTCGCTCTCGCTCGACCAGTTCCTCGCCAAGCGCGGCGCCACCACCATCGTCGCCAAGGGCCGCCAGCTCAAGCAGTCACAGGCCGCCTTGTTCGCCTCGATCCAGCAGCGCTATGGCGTGCCGCCCGGGCCGCTGATCGCGATCTGGGGCATGGAGACCGGCTTCGGCAGCCAGCGCGGCAATCAGAACATGCTGTCGTCGATCGCAACGCTTGCATATGACTGCCGCCGTCCCGAATTCTTCACCGACCAGCTCTACGCCGCGCTGAAGCTGATCGACCGCGGCACGCTGTCGGGGGCAACCCGCGGCTCCATGCATGGCGAGGTCGGCCAGACCCAGTTCATGCCCAAGAACATCCTGGCCTATGGCACCGGCAATCTCGAGGTCGCCGCCAACGCGCTGAACTCGACCGCGAATTTCCTCAAGGCCCATGGCTGGCGCGCGGGAGCCGGTTACCAGCCGGGCGAGCCGAATTTCGCCGCGATCGAGGCCTGGAATGCGGCCGGCGTCTATCAGAAGGCGATAGCGCTGATGGGACGGCAGATCGATGAGGGCGGCGGCGCGGCGGCGTCGCGCTGACTCGTTCAGCAAGGCGTGATCTGCCGGCGCGAGAAAGTTGTTGCCGTCCGGAACTGACGGCATGAGGTTTGCTTTGATCAGGTTCGGGGCTGGGAATGAGGAGACTCAATATGGCAACCCAGATCGTGATGGACCAAACCGGCGATACCCGCCACGAGTTTGATCCCGACAATGCCGAAGCGCTGGCGCGGGCCGAACGGCGCTTTCGGGAGTTGACCGGAGCCGGCTTCACCGCCGCCTTCCGGACCGGGCCCGGCGAAGTTACCCGTATCAAGTCGTTCGATCCGACCGCGCAGGAAACGCTGTTCTATCCCCGCCTGGTCGGCGGTTGATCTGAGCTGCTCATGATCGCGGCACTGTGGTTTCGCGCGCCGGCGCGAGCGCGCCTGCATGCGTTACGCGAGCTCTACCGGCGCTTCTTCGGCGAGAACACGCCGGATGCCCGCGGGCGCCGGCTTCTGGCCGAGTGGCTGTCGCCGGCTCAGCGCGCGCAATTCGAGCAGCACCGGTATTTCGACGTCATCGGTTGCGATAGCGGCAAGAGGTATCGCATCCACTACGGCACCGCCGCCAATGTCCACGAGATCGACGAGGCGGGGATTGCGACGATGGGGTGGTGCTTCGTCCCGTCAGGCTTCCTCGTGCCGGGCGACGTCATGCTGGCGCAGAAGATCGCGCTCGAGACCGACGAGAAGGGCGCGCTGGCGCTCGCCAACAGATTTCCGCCGGCAACGCATTCGGAGCACTTTTACCGGCGGCCGTTCTAGCGACGCGGGCGGTCGCGAGATCAGAAATGCGTGGTGCGGTAGGCATCCAGTGCATGCGCCGCAAAGACGCCGGCGCTGCAAAGGGCGAGCACGGCTGAGATCAGCTCGATCATAGCTCATCCTCCCGTGGCGGCTGGGCGACGAGATGCTGGCAGCAGGCAAAATCATAGATGAGGTCGAGGAAGAATTGCATGGTGGCCGTCCCTGTCTGATTTTGACAACTAGATAACCGGCCATCTGTTTCAGGCGTGTTTCGTCGATTTCGGAAAGGGGTTTCGCGGGGAACCCCGGGGCTGGTTTTGGCGGGACAGAGCCGCTACATGCCGCCTTTATCCGTCCCTTTGAGACGCCCGCGTCCAGCGCGCGGCACTTCATATTCCGAGGCAAAATAATGGCACAGGTGGAGTGGTTCGACGATCTCACCGTCGGAATGCGTTTCAAATCTCCCGAGGTTCAGGTCACCGAGGCCGATATCAAGCGCTTTGCGGCCGAGTTCGACCCGCAGCCGATGCATCTCGACCACGAGGCCGCCGAAAAGACCCTGTTCAAGGGCCTCGCTGCGTCGGGATGGCACACCGCGGCTATGGCCATGAACCTCGCGATCCAGACCCGTCCCTTCGGCCCGCATCCGCTGATCGGCGCGGGCGTCGACGGCCTGCGCTGGATGCTCCCGGTGCGCCCCAATGACCGGCTGCATCTGGTCGGCGAGGTCATGAGCCTGACGCCGTCGAAATCGAAGCCGCAGGGCATCGCGCTGGTGAAATGGACCATGTTCAACCAGAACGGCGAGGAGGTTTACACCTTCACCCCGATCGCGATCGTGCCCCGGCGGGGCTAGGGAGGCGTTCACCATCGGCCTTGACCCCGGCAGCTGAAACCCTTGCGGGCCGGGGACAGAGGTGGTCATCTCAGCCCGGGGAACACGCTGGAGGCTGACATGAAACGAATCCTTCTCGCCGCCGGGATGCTTGCAGGCATCGTGTGCGCGGGACCCGCGGTGGCGCAACAATCCAAGGTCGGCGACTGGACCATCGAGAAGCGCACCCAGGACACCCACTGCAACGCGAGCCGCGGCTACAAGGACAAGGATGACGAGAACCGCGACTACGTCGTCGTCATCACCTATTCCGACAAGGCCATCGTGATCGTGATGATCTACGACGGCTGGGAGTGGGACAAGGTCGGGGAGATCCTTCGCGCAGATGTCGGTACCGATGACGCCGACATCATGAAGAAGGCGAAGTGGGAGGTCATGGACAAGACCACCGTGCGCGGCATCTTCGAGTACGACCAGTCGCTCATGGACCGGCTGTCGAAGGCCAAGCGCCTCACGCTCGATTTCGAGGACGATGACGACGACAGCATCGAGATGCAGATCCCGCGCGCCGGCGAAGCGCTGGCGGCGCTGAAGTTCTGCGAGGAGAACCGGAAGTAGCAGCCGACGCCGGCCGTGAAGCCGGCGCGCTTTGGCAGCAGCCCTGATCTAGTGCCCAGCCTCATGGCCGACGCCCTGGACTGGCGCCACACTGGAGCCGCTGCCGTGATGCACCAGCGGCTTCATGCCGGTGACGGTCCGCAGCAGCACATAGAACACCGGCGTCAGGAACAGGCCGAACACGGTGACGCCGATCATGCCGGAGAACACCGCCACGCCCATGGCGCGGCGCATCTCGGAGCCTGCGCCGGTCGAGAGCACCAGCGGCAGCACGCCCATGATGAATGCCATCGACGTCATCAGGATCGGGCGAAGCCGCAACCGGCTCGCCTCGATCGCGGCTCTAATCGGCGTGCGTCCGGCGAATTCGAGCTCGCGCGCGAATTCGACGATCAGGATCGCGTTCTTGGCCGAGAGGCCCACGAGCACGATCAGCCCGATCTGGGTGAAGACATTGTTGTCGCCCTTCGAGATCCAGACGCCGAACATCGCAGCCAGCAGCCCCATCGGCACGATCATGATGATCGAGAGCGGCAGGGTCAGGCTTTCATAGAGCGCGGCCAGCACCAGGAACACCAGCAGGATCGCCAGCGGGAAGACCCAGAGGCCGGAATTGCCGGCGATGAACTCCTGATAGGTCAGGTCGGTCCATTCGAAGGCGAAGCCGGGCGGCAGCACCTCCGCCGCGATCCGCGTCGCGACTTCCTGCGCCTGGCCCGATGAATAGCCGGGCGCGGCGGCCGCGTTGATGTCGGAGGAGAGGAAGCCGTTGTAGCGGATCGCGCGCTCGGGGCCTGCACTCTGGCGGATCTTGAGCAACGCCGACAGCGGCACCATGTCGCCCGAGGACGAGCGCACCTTCAACTGCCTGATGTCGTCGGCGCGGGCGCGGAACGGCGCATCGGCCTGGACATAGACGGAGTAGGTGCGGCCAAACTTGTTGAAGTCGTTGACGTAGTAGGAGCCGAGGTAGATCTGGAGCGTGTTGAACACCTCCGTCACGGGCACGCCAAGTTGCAGCGCCTTGGTGCGGTCGATGTCGGCGAAGAGCTGGGGCACGTTGACCTGGAAGCTCGAGAACACGCCGGCGATCTCCGGCGCCTTCTGCATCGCCGCCATGAATGCCTTCGTCGCCTCGTTCAGCGCCTCGTAGCCGAGACCGGCACGGTCCTCGATCTGGAGCTTGAAGCCACCGATGGTGCCGAGACCGTTGACCGGCGGCGGCGGGAACATGGCGATGAAGGCTTCCTGGAYGCCGGCGTATTTCTTGTTGAGATCGGCCGCGATGGCATTCCCGCTCAGGGCCGGACCCTTGCGCTCGTCGAACGGCTTCAGCGTCGAGAACACGATGCCGGCATTGGAGGAGTTGGTAAAGCCGGAGATCGACAGGCCCGGGAAGGCGACCGAACTCTCGACACCGGGCTGGGTCAGCGCGACGTCGCTCATCTTGCGGATTACCTCTTCGGTGCGGTCGAGCGTTGCACCGTCAGGCAGCCGCGAGAAGCCGACCAGGTACTGCTTGTCCTGGCCCGGCACGAAGCCGCTCGGCACCTGCTGGAACAGGAAGGCGGTGAGGCCGACCAGCACGACGTAAAGACCCATCACCGCGGCCTTGCCGGAGATCACCTTGGTGACGGTGCCGCTGTAATTCTCCGAGGAGCGCGTGAACGCCTTGTTGAAGCCGCGGAAGAACCAGCCGAGGCCCTTCTCCATGATGATCGTCAGCCGGTCCTTCGGCTCGTTATGGCCCTTGAGCAGCAGCGCCGACAATGCCGGCGACAGCGTCAACGAGTTGACCGCGGAGATCACGGTCGAGATCGCGATGGTCAGCGCGAACTGCTTGTAGAACTGCCCGGTAAGACCGGAGATGAAGGCGAGCGGCACGAACACCGCGATCAGCACCATGGCAATCGCGATGATCGGGCCCGAAACCTCGCGCATCGCCTGGTAGGTGGCGTCGCGCGGCGACAGCCCGCCTTCGATGTTGCGCTCGACGTTCTCGACCACCACGATGGCGTCGTCGACGACGATGCCGATCGCGAGCACGAGGCCGAACAGGCTGAGCGCGTTGATGGAGAAGCCGAACACGTGCATCACCGCGAAGGTGCCGACGATCGACACGGGCACCGCGAGCAGCGGAATGATCGAGGCGCGCCAGGTCTGGAGGAACAGGATCACGACCAGCACCACCAGCGCCATCGCCTCCAGCAGCGTGTGGATCACCGCCTCGATCGAGGAGCGCACGAACTGGGTGGGGTCGTAAACGATCTGGTAGGACACGCCTTCCGGCATGTTCTTCTTGATCTCGGCCATGGTGGCGCGGACGTGGTCGGAGATCTCGAGCGCGTTGGAGCCCGGTGCCTGGAAGATCGGGATCGCCACCGCCTGCTTGTTGTCGAGCAGCGAGCGCAGGCCGTATTCGGAGGCGCCGAGCTCGATGCGCGCGACGTCGCGTAAGCGCACCACCTCGCCACGCGTACCGGTCTTGACCACGATGTCGCCGAACTGCTCCTCGTTCGCGAGCCGCCCCTCCGCATTGACGGAGAGCTGGAGGTCGATGCCCTTGACGTTCGGGGAGGAGCCGACCACGCCGGCGGCGGCCTCGACGTTCTGCGCCTGGATCGACTTGACGATGTCGCTCGCGGTCAGCCCGTGCTCGGCGGCCTTCTGGGGATCGACCCAGACCCGCATCGAATAGTCGCCGGCGCCGTAGAGCTGGACGTCGCCGACGCCGTCGATCCGCGCCAGCCGGTCCTTGACGTTGAGCACCGCGTAGTTGCGCAGATACGTCATGTCGTAGCGGTTGTTCGGCGACAGCAGATGCACGACCATGGTGAGGTCGGGCGACGATTTCTTGGTGATGATGCCGAGCTGGCGCACCACGGCGGGCAGGCGCGGCTCGGCCTGCTGCACGCGGTTCTGCACCAGCTGCGTCGCCTTGTCGGGATCGGTGCCGAGCCGGAACGTCACCGTCAGCGTCATCGCGCCGTCGGTGGTCGCCTGGCTCGACATGTAGAGCATGTTCTCGACGCCGTTGATCTGCTCCTCGATTGGAGTAGCCACCGTCTCCGCGATCACCTTCGGATTGGCGCCGGGATAGGTCGCGCGCACCAGGACCGACGGCGGCACGACGTCCGGATATTCCGAGATCGGCATCGCAAACAGCGAGATCAGCCCCGCGAGGAAGATCAGAACGGAGAGCACACCGGCGAAAATCGGACGGTCGATAAAGAACTTTGAGAGATTCATGGCCTTGCCCCTGGGCAATATCTTGCGATTCTCCGACAACTCCCCCGGTCATTCCGGGGCGCGGGCGAAGCCCGCGAACCCGGAATCCGGAGGTGAAGTGGTCGGAGTTTCCAAACTTCGAGATTCCGGGCTCGCGACTTCGTCGCGCCCCGGAATGACGTTACTTAGCGCTGCACGACGTCCTGGTTGCTGTGGTTGGCGGCCTGCTGCGGTCCGCGCGCGCCCATCGCGGCGACCTCCGTCTTGAGGAGGGCGCCCGGACGCACGCGCTGCAGGCCATTGACGATGATGCGGTCGCCGGGCTTCAGCCCTGCCGTTACGATACGCAACCCATCGACGGAGCCGCCGAGCGTGATCGGCCGGTAGACCGCGCGGCTGTCGTCGCCGACCGCCATCACGAACTTCTTGTCCTGGTCGGTGCCGATCGCACGTTCGTCGATCATCACCAGCGTCTGCTGCTTCGGCTGCCCCATGCGCACGCGGGCGAACTGGCCGGGAATGAGACGCCCGTCCTCGTTCCGGAACACCGCGCGGACGCGGATGGTGCCGCTCTGGCCGTTGACCTGGTTGTCGATGAGCTGGATGTGGCCCTTCGCCGACAGGCCGCCCGAGGTCGCCATCTCGACCGGGATCTGGTCGAGATTGCCGCGCTTGCCGGAGGTATCCGCGATCGAGTTCAGCGCGCGCAGCACGACCTCCTCATCCGCATCGAAGGACGCGTAGATCGGATTGACCGAGACCAGCGAGGTCAGGACCGGGGAGGCGGTGCCGGCGGCGACGAGATTGCCGACGGTGATCTCGATCTTGCCGACGCGGCCGTCGACCGGCGCGCGCACCTCGGTGTAATCGAGATTGAGCCTTGCGGTCTGGAGCGTCGCCTCGGCCGCCTTGACGTTGGCGATCGCCTCGCGATTGGCGTTGTCGCGCTGGTCGTAGTCGCGCCGCGTGACCACGGCGTTGCCGACGAGCTGCGCGCCGCGCTCGAGCTCGCTCTGGGTGAACACCACCCGCGCCTTGGCGGCCTCGAGCTGGGCGTTGGCCTTGTCGACCTCGGCCGCGTAGGGCGCCGGATCGATCTTGAACAGGATGTCGCCGGCTTTCACCAGCGCGCCCTCGGTGAAATTGGCCGACATGATCGCGCCCGCCACGCGCGGCCGGAGCTCGACGCGGTGAATGGCTTCAAGCCGGCCGGAGAATTCGTCCCACAGCACGGTCGGCCGCGGCTCGATCATCGCGACTGTGACGGAGACGGCCTGTTCGGCCGCGGCGGCCGTCGCGGTCGCCTGCGCGGCACGAAGATAATGGCCGGTTGCGATCGAGCCGGCCACGGCGAGGGCGCCCACGATGGCGACGCCGCCGAGAAGGCGGCGGAAACGACCGGTGCGGGGGGAGTTTTGCGAGGGATGCATTTGCGCGCTCCAGATATGTAGTGTTCACTACAGATGTGGAGCTGGATGTCGCAGTGCAAGATACTTATGTACCATTCACTAAAAAAATTGTAGCGGCATACCGCAAGAATTGGAAGACGGTAGAGAAAATAAAGCTAGAACAAATAGATAGGATTAGGCGTTAAGCCTCAGGCAGAACGTGAATTCCGAGGAGACAGGCACATGGGCATGGGACGCCCCCGCGAATTCGACGCCGAAACGGCGTTGGACCAGGCGATGGAAGTGTTTTGGCGCCATGGCTATGAGGGCGCCACCATCGCGCAGCTGACCGAAGCCATGGGCATCAACCCGCCCAGCCTTTATGCCTGTTTCGGCAACAAGGAAGGGCTGCTGAAGGCCGCGCTCGACCGCTACACCAAGCTGCGTGGCGTCTGGATGGACGAGGTGGTCGCCGCACCGACCGCCCGTGATGTTGCCGAGCGGATGCTGATGGGCATCGCCGACAAGCAGACCGATCCCGCCAACCCGCCCGGCTGCCTGCTCGTGCAGGGCGGCATTGCCTGCGGCACCGGCTCTGAAAACGTCCCCTTCGAACTCGCCGCCCGCCGCGCCCAGAACGAAGACCAGCTCCGCGACCGTTTTGTCCGCGCCAAGGCGGAAGGCGATCTCAAGCCGGGGTCGGATCCGGCCGCGCTCGCGCGCTACGTCTCGGCCGTCTCGGTCGGCATGGGCGTGATGGCGTCCTCGGGCTCCGACCGCGAGGCGCTGCGTCAGGTCGCGAGCGTCGCGGTGCAGGCCGTCGCGGCGCAGTCGGAGCGGGGATAGCGCGCGACTTCGAGCGCCAACCGTCAACCTCTCTCGATCATCCAACGGTTGACCGCCTGGTGGAAGTTAAGCGGGCCCGGAACGGTCATGTGCGTCTTGACGTACGTGAAACCCGCCTTTTGAAGCGTGCGGTTCGGAGCCACATTGAACGCGTTGGGCTCACAGAAGAGTTGCTTCAACTTCAGAACCTGGAAGTAGAGTTCGACGGTCTGTCGGACACACTCCACGCCAATCCCCTGCTTGCGCAGCGAGGGATCCGTGATGTGCAAATGCATATTTGCGTGCTGGCCAATGCGGATCTTGTCAGCGGTCGAGAACCCCAAGAACCTGTCGTCGGCGAGCCAGCTGACCAAAAAGCCGCCTCGCTGCTCGACAGGCCGCTCGAACATCTGCTCATAAAGCCGCTGCCATTGTGATGGCGGCGGCAGTCGCGTTGGGTCGACCCCGAGCATTTCCAGGTGCTCTGGCGTCGCTGCGTGGAAATACTCGATGATCTCTGCGGTTTCCTGCAGCGTCATCGGTCGAACGGTGATGGCCATTGGGCAGTCCTTCATCGTGATGATTTAAAGCAATCCGGTCTCAATTGTGAGAGCCATTTCACACAATCTAAGTTTGAATCGCGCTAAAGTAGTTAAATAACACCAAGACAACTTTTAACGCCCTCATTTCCATATATCAATCACACCCACAGCAGGTCGATCATGCCTTCAGCGACGACGAACAAGGCGGTTGTCACTTTGGACGCCGCCAGCGCGACCATGACAATTACTGCCCCGGATCAAACCTCCGAGACGTACCAGATCGACAAATTCCCCGACGCAGGCTCGACGCTCGTCTCGGCGGCGAAGCAGGAGATACTAACCGACCTCGATCTTCATGAAATGATCGCCAATCTGTCGCGCGTTTCGGAACTTCTTTATCTGGCTTACTGCGGGGTCGCTGGAACCCACGTGCAGGCGACCATCTCCGACCGCCGCAAGGTCTTCCTGGATCTCTGCGCCGACTGCGTCACGGCGATGACGAGTTTCGAAACTGCCGGGCGTCGCATCGGCAACGACGTCGCCGAAGCATTTCACTGGCTGATCAAGGGGCAGGAAAAGCGCGCGATGGCCCGGCTCACTGCATCGGGGAAGGAAGCCGCGGCCATGGCGCAAACGGCGCAGGGCCTCGCGGACCGGAGTGCAGCGCTCGGGACCGACGTGCAAAAGGATCAACACGACACCCTTGAGCTCAGTGCGCTGGAGCAGGACGAGCTGGCCAAGATTCGCGTGGCGCGCGCGCAGATGGAAGCCGAACAGTCCAAGCAGAAGTCGATGAACGAACAACTGGCGAGCAGCATCGCCACGCTCAATGGGCTGTATGAAGACGCCAAATCGCGCGAAGAAAAGGAAGAGGAGCGCGCTTTCATCACGGGCATTGTCAGCAGCGTGACCTCCGGCCTTGGATCCGCGTTCGGTGCCTACACGGCGGCCAAGAACCCGCTCGGGACGGTGGCCGCAAACTTGTCGCGCAAACCGAACCAGGACGATCCCGGCCAATCCAACTCAGGCCAGGAGACCACGGACTCCGGCGAAACATCCGACTCTACCGGGCAGACCGCTGGCGGTGACGTCGACACCAAAGCCGGGAACGATACCACGACCGACAAAGGGACAGGCGGCAAGAAGGGCGACGGGTCGACAGCCGCCGGCATCGCCGCCGGTCTCGATGGCGCGGGAAAGACCACCAAGGAAATGTCCCAGGACGCGGCCAAGGCCGGCGAGTCGGTCCGTCAGGAGAAGATGAGACTGCTCGACCAAAAGTTGGCGCAGGAAGCGTCCAAGCGTGAGATCGTTGCCCAGCTAGCGGAGCTGAGCTCGAAACTCTCCTCTTCGGACACTGAGCAGAAGATCCACGAGTCGGCTCAGGTGGCGCTGCAGATCGCGGTGTGGGCCTTTGCCAACATCACCACGACCCTGGTGGTGACCCGGCAGTTCTGGGAGAACGTGAAGAAGGCGTGCGATCGTCTGGCCGATTCCGACATCAGCACCAAGATCGGTGACGAGTTGGCAAGTGGAGACGATCCGAAGGCGAGGGTCGAATACTACCTGAGCGACATGTTCATGCCGTCTGCCATCGCCTATCTCGCGCGTTGGGCCGCGCTGGCCGACCTCGGTCGCGAATACAAGGAGGGTTCGATCAAGGCTCGCGACACCTCCATCGAGAACATCAATCTGTCGCCGAGCATAAGCGAAGCGCGTGCACTGCTTGAGCCGCTGAAAGCCAAGGTCCAGTCGGAATTGGCCAACGACAAGCTCGCCTCCACGGCGCGATCGGACAAGGTGAAGGCAGAATTGGCTCTCCTTGGCTCGACAGCTTGATTGGCACGTCGAGCCTGTATCCAAGCCGCGACCTGCGAGCTGGGCGGCGGATCACCGACTGAAAGCTTTTCCAGCAATCGATTGTCTCACCTCTCGCCGAGGTCAGAGGCCGTCCAAAGGAGGAACGTCAATCATGGGCGATACGGATGTCTATGCCAAACGCGCAAAGAACGTCGTCGACGGCTTGGCTCGCGCGCTCGCACTTTCGCATGCCGGACAGGATGACCAGGCGCTTACCTTGCTGGCGACCTTGAAGCCCGATGTCGCCAGTTTGAGCGAGGCGGCGAAGGGCCTGCACGAAGTCGTCAAGACCGAAGAGGATCTGGCGCAGGCCCGGCTTCACGCGGTCACCGAGGCGATCGCCTCGACCGTTGATGCGGAGAACGCCGCGAGGGCCCAGATCGAGAGCACGCAGGCGGCCGTCGCCGGCGACGTGGCCAAGCTACAGCAGGCTCAAGTCGACATGGCAAACTACCAGCAAAAAATGATCGTATTGATGGCTCGGATCAGGGAGCTTCAAGACGAGTTGCAAGACAACCAGGACAAGATGAGCAAATGGTTCTGGGTGCCGGGCTACAACGTCTATTTGGCGGTGCAGAACATCAAGGACCTCATCGAGGGAAAGCAGGGCGAGCTGAATGGCGTCATTCAGAACTTGCATGACGAGCAATCGAAGTTGCCCGGGCTGCAGCGCGATATGGCAAAGTTGGCGGCGGACACCGCTGCGCTTCAGGCCAAGCTCAGGGAGCTCGTGGGCACCGAGAGCGAACTGAAGCAGCACCAGGTCTGGCTCGAAGAAGCGCAGAAGAGCGACTCCGCGCTGGTGGCGACGTCGGCCAAGGTGTCCGCATTCTACGACGAGTTGGCCGTTGCGCTCGACGACACGGCGAGCGACCTCGATAGCACGTATCAGATCGCCGCACGACTATCGACCGCCGTCGAGGTCCTCGATGACAACGGAAACCTTCGCTCCGGAACGTTGCAGGATGCCGTGCTCTATTTGGCCCGGCATGCCGACGCTGCATCACGCCGGATCTACGTGTTTCAAAATGTCGACGACGGCGCGCCACGATACGTCAGCGATGTCGTCATCGGAACCGAACCGGCGGGCGGATATGACCACGCCGTTTTCGTGATCCCGTTCAAGGTGACCACTCCGTACCATCTTCGCGGTGTGATCATTCCGATGAAGGGTCAGGATATGGTGGTGCAGCTTGCCACCGGACCGAACGTGCCGGAGCCGTCTCAAGTCGTGCACATTCCAGCGCCGAAAATCGTCGCCTCGAAGTCCCTTCCGGGGACGACGCCATTCGCAGCCCACGATATTTCCATCCCGGGAGCGTATGTCCTGGTGCCCGGCGAGCGATACTTCATCATCCTGACATCGACGAACCTCGATCGGTTCGCCGGGACCTGGACCAATGATGCGCGCGCGCAGACGCCGCATGGCCAGCGTTTTCGTGGTGACTGGATGATCTGGCCACGCGACGGCCGTGGCGGTCCCTCGCTTCGGGTCTACGGGATGGCCACGGTCGGAAGTGTGCAGCAGTTCGTCTAGGCGCATCGCGGGTGTCGCCCCGGCGAAACGTAAAGCGCGCCGGCCTGCAAGACGGCAAAGCGGTTCAAACGCAACGCCGATGAAGTGACGGGGTTTTTGAGAAGCCGAGAAGCGATTCTGCACCCGGCCGAATAACTGGAGGGCGATCGATGTATATGAATGTGCTTGGTCTCACCAAAGGCGCACATCACACATACGCGCTCGGTGTGGACGGCAAAGAGAGTATCGGTGGAACAATCGTGTGCATCATGGATGTGAGATTCAAAGAGGGGACAGGCTTCACGGACGCCTGGGCGCAAATTCTTCAGGCGAGCGACACGAACGACGGAATAACCTATGTGGTCAACGTAATTAAGTCGTCCAAGCAATGGGCGTACGTTGGGAAAACATTGGGTACATTCAAAAATCGCTATGCGAGTGGACCAACGGGAGGGTTGGAAGAGGTCTTCAAGTCTTATAACCCCAAAGATAGCATGCTCGAGTGCGCGCTCTACAATGCAAGCCATCCCGCGCTGGTCGAAGGGTGGTGTTATCAGATACTGGCAGCGAAAAAGTACAGCGTCACAAATATCCAGGACCCGTCCTAAAGCATGATCCGGAAAAGTGCGCAGCGGTTTTCCGAAAGGATCATGCTCAAGCAACAGCCCAAAGCGCGATGACGATTCATCCAATCTCATCGCGCTTTAGGGCTCGCAGTTTCGTGCAAGGTTGCCGTCCGATTAGTCCGCAGTCGCGCAAAGAGCAGGGCGCGATCGATGAGCCCGGAAAAAAGCGACGCCCGATGCGAACATCGGAGCGTCGGCTGCGTGACAAGAGTTGCAAAGACCGCGGAGATCGTCAGGACGCCTCGCTAAGGACCGGCGAAGCGGATTCCTCCGCCTTGAGCTCCTCGAGGCTGCGATGCCGGGGCTCGATGCCCAGCGCCCAGACCGTGATGATCTGCACCACCAGCAGTCCGATCATCAAGGCCATGACGCCTGCCACGCCGCGCGTCTCGAACAGCGACACGACGAGGAACGGCGTGACGATGGTGGCGCCGCGTCCCAGCGTGTTGACGATGCCGGAGGCGCGCAGGCGGACCTCGGTCGGAAACAGTTCTGGGATATAGATGCCGAACAGCAGGGCGACCAGCACATAGATCGGCACCGTCAGCGCAAAGCCCACAGCCGGCAGCAGGATCGGATCGGAGATCATCGGGTAGAGGATGCCAAGCGCCACCGTGATCAGGGATGCGCCGATGATGGTCGGCTTGCGGCCCCAGCGGTCGGCGGTTAGCGCGCCGATGGCCGAACCGACGGGCGCGCCGAGCGCCATCAGCAGCGAATAGCCGAACGATGTCGCGATCGAGAGGCCCTGCTTGACGAAGAACACGGGCAGCCAGGTCACGAAGCCGTAGAGCAGGGTGTTGATCGTGATCAGGCAGACCGCGCCGACGATCATCCGCGACAGCAAGGGAGCCGTGAACAGCGTGCCGAGATCGGCAGATGCCGGGACCGGCGTTGTGGCCGCGGGAGGGGGCAGGGGCTGCCCCTGCGCGGCTTCCTTCTCGATGGTCTGCATCAGCGCTTCCGCTTCCGCGGTGCGCCCCACCGCTTCCAGCCAGCGCGGCGATTCCGGCAGCGACTTGCGCATGTACCACACCACGAGCGCGCCGACGCCGCCGAGCACGAACATGGAGCGCCAGCCGAATTGCGGCACGAGCACGGATGCGACCAGCAGCGCGACCGGCAGGCCGGTGACGACGCACACGGTGGTGAAGCCGAGCCATTTGCCGCGGGTGCGCGCGGGCACGAATTCCGTCATCGTCGAATAGCCGACGACGTTCTCCGCCCCGAGCCCAACGCCCATCACGAAGCGGCAGGCGATCAGGAAGGCCATGTTCGGCGAGAACGCCGCGGCAAGGGAGGCAACGCCGAAAAGCAGCAAATTGAATTGATAGGTGAAGCGGCGTCCGTAGCGGTCGCCGAGGAAACCGGTGCCGAACGATCCCAGCATCATGCCGACGAAGGTCGCGGAGATGAAGACCGCGTTCTGGGCGAGGGTCGAAAAGCCGCTCTTCAGCGTGACGCTGAGCACGGTCCCGGCGATATAGATGTCGAAACCGTCGAAAAACATCCCGATGCCGATCAGCAGCATGATGCGGCGGTGGAATGGCCCGACCGGCAGCCGATCCAGACGGCCGCCTGCGTTCACCGATGTCGACATATACGCGCTCCCTTGACTGTTGTTCTGGTTGATGCGGCCCGCCTTCTCTGGGCGGTCGGTCGCCTGCTGTTCTGCTAGTTCAGCCGCTTTTGGTTGGCCGTGTCGCGATACCAGTCGAACGGCTGCTCGTGAGTCGCGACCATCACGCTCTTGGTGTTGAAGTGGTCGTTGAAGCTTTCGGTGCCGCATTCGCGGCCTATGCCGGAATCGTCGACCCCGCCCCAGGGCGAGGCCGGGTCGAGACGGTGATGATCGTTGATCCAGACGATGCCGGCCTTGACCGAGGCGGCGACACGGTGCGCGCGGGCGACGTCGCGGGTGCGGATCGCAGCAGCCAGGCCGAACGGCGAGTCGTTGGCAAGCCGCAGCGCATCGGCCTCGTCCTTGAACGGCGTCACCGAGGTGAAGGGACCAAACACCTCCTCCTGGAAGATGCGCATGTCGGCTTTCACGTCGGCGAACACCGTCGGCTYGACGAAATAGCCGTTGTCGTGACCCGGCACCTTGGCGGCGACACCGCCGGTGACGAGACGCGCGCCGTCCGCGTGACCATAGCCCGCGTAGGTGAGGACACGGTCGCGCTGCTTGGCCGAGATCACGGGACCCATTTGAGTGCTTGCATCGAAGGGATCGCCGACGCGGATCGTGCGGGTCTTGGCCTGCAGCTTCTCGACGAATTCGTCATAGATCGTGGCCTGGACGATGTGGCGCGAGGCGCAGACGCAGGTCTGTCCGGCGCCGATGAATGCACCGAACGCGGCGTAGTTGACGGCGCGGTCGACGTCGAAATCGTCGAACACCATCACCGGCGTCTTGCCGCCGAGCTCCATGGTCTGATGCGCGAAGACTTTTGCGGCCGCGCTGCCGGCGATGCGGCCTGCCTCGGTGCCGCCGGTCAGCACCAGCTTGTTGATGTCGCCATGCTCGGCCAGCATCTTGCCGGCGCTCTGGCCGAGGCCCAGCACGATGTTGAAGACACCCGGCGGCAGGCCCGCTTCGGTGAAGATCTGCGCGAGCTTCAGTGTCGTCAACGGCGTGTATTCGGACGGCTTGACCACGGTGACGCATCCGGTCGCCAGCACCACGGCGAGCGACTTGCACAGGATCATCAGCGGATGGTTGAACGGGGTGCAATTGGCGACGATGCCGATCGGGGTACGAAGCGTGTAGTTCAGGTACGCACCTTCGACGGGGATGACGGAGTCGCGGCGCGCCAGCGCGACGCCGGCAAAGTAGCGGAAGAAATCGGGAAGGCGGGAGAGCTGGGCGCGGGTCTCGTTGACCGGGCGGCCGTTGTTGAGGGTCTCCAGCCGGTACAGGCTGTCGAGATTGGCCTCGAACGCATCGGCGAGCCTGTTGACCAGCCTGGCCCGCGCACGCGTGTCCATGCCGCCCCAGGCCTTGCCTTCGAACGCGGCGCGCGCGCTCTTCATGGCGCGGTCGATGTCTTCTGCGGTCGAGTTGGGAATGCGGGCAATCACGTCGCCGGTCGCGGGATTGCGGACATCGAGCATCGCGCCGCCTCCGGCCTCGACTTCACGCCCATCGATGAAATTGCCGCGGATTTCGACGTCGATCGACGCCGGTTTTGAGGGAATATTCATGACGACCTCTCTTCGACGATGACGGCGTTACGTTTGAGCGCCGGCAGAACGCGTTTTTCGGTGGCTCCGATATGGGCCTTGATGATGCGCGCGGCGGTTCGCGTCTCGCGGCTCTGCATGGCGTCGATCAGGGCGACGTGCTCGGCAACGAGCTTCGCCGGATCGTGGCCCTTCAGGTTGGATATGCTGACGCGAACCAGCCGGTCGGCCTGGCCGATCAGGTCGCACAGCGCCGTTGCCATGCGGCGATTGCCGGAGGCATGAGCCAGGGCGGTGTGGAAGCCGCGATTGTAGGTGATGAAGTCTTCGTGGTTGCCCGAGAAACGGCGGAATTGGTCGAGCGATTTCAGCACGCTGTCGGGCGCGCTCTCGATCGCCTCCGCCACGCAGGCCGGCTCCAGCGCAAGGCGGAAGCGCAGGAGGTCGCGGGCATCCGACAGCGAGATCGGCGTGACTCGATAGCCCTGGCGCGGCTGCACCGTCACGAGGTGCTCGCGTTGCAGCCGTAGCAGCGCATCCCGGACCGGCTGGCGGCTGACTTCATAGCGCTCGGCCAGGTCCTGCTCGCGCATTTCATCGCCCGGCGCGAAGCGACAGCCTAAAATATCAGACCTGAGACGATCATAGATATTCTCGCGCAAAAGCATGATTTTGTAGATCTCCTTGGCACGAATATCTCAGTCGTGATATTTTACGTCAAGAGCCAAATGCTTGAATTCCCTGACAGTTGATTTATCAATCAGGGCCTCCAAGCGGGGCCTCGAAGCCACGCGAGCGGCCGACGAAGTGAAGGAAAGACCGGACATGGACAGGCTTTTTGCCAACGGGACCGTCAACGCCGCGCAATCGGGCGAGGGGCCGCCGCTGTTTCTCTTTCACTCGCTGTTGTCGGATCGTGCGAGCTTCGACGCGATCGTGCCTGAGCTCGAGGGATCGTTTCGAACCATCGTGCCGGAGCTGCCGGGGTTCGGCCGCTCACGCGCTGTGGAGGGCGGTCTTGCCGCGGTCGCGGACCGGATGGCCGAGGCTGTATGCGATGCTGCAGGCGGCGCACCGGCGATCGTGCYCGGCAATGGCTACGGCGGGTTCGTCGCGCTCCAGATGGCGATCCGGCATCCGGAGATCGCCGGCAAGCTCATTCTCGCCGATAGCGGCGCCGCTTTCTCGGAGCCCGGCCGCGAGGCGTTTCGCAACATGGCGAAGGTATCCCGGGAAARGGGGCTGGGGGCCATCACTGACGTCGCGATGCGTCGCCTGTTTGCGCCCGAGTTCCAGGAGCAGCATCCCGAGTTGATGCGGGGGCGTCGTGAAGCCTTTCTGCGGACCGATCCCGACGTGTTTCGCGCCGCGTGCGACGCGTTGGCCGGCCTCGATCTCCGCGCCGAGCTCGCCGGAGTGAAAATCCCGGTTCTCGTCCTGGTCGGCGAACACGACGAAGCGACGCCTCCGCCGATGTCGCATGAATTGGCCGCGAAGTTACCGCGAGTCGAATTCAAGGTCATTCCGGGTTGCGCGCACGTGCCACAGCTTCAATCGCCGCAGCGGTTTCTCGCAGCCATGAAGCAATTCCTGCACTGATTTTCGGGGTGCGATCCGATCCACAAGGCCGCGGTGGTCGCGGTGGAGGCGCGATCGGAAACAGGGTAGATCTCGCTGGTTCAAGAGCGAATGCGCTCACAGGCCTGCTGGACAAGCGAAAACGATGTTCGCCCTGACATTTCTTGGGACTTCGGCAAGCGTCCCTTCCGCGGAGCGCAATCATCCTGCTCTCCTGGTGGAAGCTGCGGGCAAGCGGCTCCTGATTGATTGCGGTGAGGGGACCCAGCGCCAATTGCTGCGGAGCGGTGCCGGCTTTCGGCGTCTTGATCGCATCCTGCTGACGCATGGTCATTTCGATCACGTGCTCGGCATCCCCGGTCTCTTTTCAACATTGGGGCTGCGGCAGAACTCCGATGTGATGACCATCCATGCCGGGCCAGGCACGCTCGACGTCGTCGCCCGCATGCTCGCCGGCCTGTGGGGCGCGGGCAGGGCGCCGATCCCGGTGGAATTTGTACCGCTGACCGAAGGGCAGGTCATCGATGCCGGCGAATTCAAGATCGACTGCTTTCCGGTCCGCCATCGGGATACGGACAGCTTTGGCTTCTCCTTCCAAAGTCACGCACGCCGCCATCTTCAGCCCGATCGCCTCGCGGCGCTCGGCGTACCGGACGGTCCCACGCGCGGAGAATTGGCGGAAGGAAGACCGGTCGTGATCGCTGGCGGAAGGACGATCGATCCGGAGGATGTATTGGGACTGCCAAGCGGCGGCAAGAAGCTCGTGGTGATCGGCGACACCGAGACGACCGAGGGCCTTTCCAAATACGTGGCTGACGCCGACGTACTGGTGATCGAGGCGACGTTCCTCGATCGCGACGCCTCGACCGCTCGGGATTACGGCCACCTCACCGCGGCAGAAGCGGCTTCGTTTGCGGCCGCCAACAACGTCGGGCAACTCGTGCTCACCCACCTGTCGGGACGCTATCGGGACGAAGAGATACTGGCCGAAGCGGCACAAGCGTTTCCGAACAGTCGGATCGCCGCCGACTTTGATCACATCGTCGTCTAGTCGTCGCGCCTCTTCCTGGCGAGGTCCTCATCGACTATCGCGACACGCCTGACTGGGATGTCGCGCTGATGAAGCCGGCGGATGGCCAAGGTGCCAGTCATAGCCTCGAACTCGGCGGTCCCGGCACCTATGACCGATCGCTACGCTCATATCGGCTGTTGGAAAGTGCAAGTCACGCCGGCCGAACCGTCCGGATCCTGCCTTGGCTCTGCGCGTGACACGATGACGGTGCGCTCGGGATTCGCGAAACTCTCGCGCATCTCGATCATGAGTGCGTTGTCCGCGAGCGTCATCAAGCGCCCTGACCCGACCGGTCCGTCGGCGGCCCGCGCCAGGCAGTACCTGAAATCCACGGGATCATATTCCGGAAGCGGAAATAAGTCGCCGCTCTTCGGGTCTGTCGGCCGCTCCATCACCCATTCCACTGATGATCCAAGCGGTTCGATGTCACCGGGCGGCTGTCGGACAAGAAACGAGCGGAACTCGCCGGTGCTCTGGTTCTTGATGAAATACAGAACGTCTCCGCTGACCTGAACCGCGAGACCGGCGAGAATTTTATTGCCTTTGTTGATTGGGAGGTTGTCGATCAACGTTATCGCTTGTGGCTTCGGCGGCGCCGGCGACTTCGTGGTCGCCTCATCCGACGGAGTGTTATGCCACCAATCCCACCACGCAAAGTGTTTGGGCGCGCGATTGGGCCAGTGGCCGGTACCGATTTGAGGCAGGGAGATATTCGGTAGCGTGCCGTTGCGGCCGTCGAGGCCCACCCACAACAACGATTTTGGATCATCCGCGTGCGTGTCCAAGGCCGACGCGGATGGCGGACGCACGTCCGGCACGTTCCATCCGGCCGCCGCGAAGACGAACCGCTGTGGCCAGGGCGTAGAAATGAGCGCTCCCGACCAATTCAGCATCGATTGAAGCGCGCCCCCCGCTGACGGGGGGTCGATGTCGTCGAACGTCGGCTGCTTTGCCGAAAATGGCTGCGAAACGAGCTCTGTCCAGAACGCGAACAGTTCCGGCTCGGTGRTGACATCCGGCTTTTGCGGAATGCCGTAGCGATCGAGCACGGCAGGGGACGCGTCGAGCAGATTGAAGTCGATGGGCACGACTTCGTACAAGCCGCAGCGATCATTCTCCAGCATTTTTCCCTCCTGCGGAGCTGCTGGGGTTCTTGCCTTCGACGAACAGGCCGGTGTCAGCCCACTCGAGCTTGGCTTTGTCTATGAGCGTTGCGAACTTCGGCAGGTATTTCCTGTCCAGGAGAATCTTGTCGGTGATTGCCGCTGCGAGTTTCAATCCCGCCTTGGAATCCGACTCATAGTGAAGGCCGGCGATTTCGCGATTCCGCGAAATTCTGTCGGCAAGGGCGACAAGCGTCTGTCCGATCGTGGTTCTCCCGGAGGCGCCCGGGGCAGGAGCGGGAATACCGAGTGTTTGCGGCATGACTTCGGTGAGAAGCGCCGCAAAGACGTGAGATTGGGTGGCGTGACCGCTAGGGAATGACGCGTGCCCGCCGTGCTGGATCGGCGACATGAATCCGGGGACCACCTGGGTGGGGCGCGGGCGATTGAAATGGGCCTTGTAGTGCATCGCGATCAGCGCTGTGAGTGCGTCGGCCACGATCAGCATGCGCGATGTCGCCGGGTGCGTCGTCGCCGTCGCGGACACGAGGTGCAGGAACTTGCTGATGAACTCGTCAGCCTCCGACACGATGTCGTCGAGGGCAGCAGCGCGCTCATTGACGGCCATGAGTCTCAACTTGGCAATGTCGTCCTCAAGAAACGCGTCCCATGGGGTCGGACCGGCACCGAGCAGTGCAAATCCGCCGAGTCGCTCGAGCCAATCTGCCTGACTGGCGAGATCGGACATCACGACCCACGCGTACCACCGGGTCGACCAGAGCCTCATGCCAAAGCCAGTGGCATTGTACCTGGCGCCCTTGATGTCACGTTCGCTCACGAACGGGCGATCGACGCGATCGCTGAACATGGCGCCGCCCCCAGATCCGCCAGTACCGCCGTATCCTCCGTAGCCGCCATAGCCCCCGTATCCGCCATAGCCGCCATATCCGCCGTAACCACCATATCCGCCTGCCATGTGTGCCTCCTCTGTTAAGAATTATTGGTGCCGCTCTGGTTGCTTCCGTGCCGTAGCGTCGACGCCAGCCGCGACAGCGCTGCTTCGATGCGCGCCAGGGTCGGCTTCGGCCAGGGCGACGTCGCGATCCATTTCAGGTCGAGCTCGCCTGCCGTCATGAGTGGCCGGGCAAAAGTCTGCGCATCGTCGAGCCGTCCGCTCTCCACGAGGGCGGCAACGAGAACGCGCAGGTTCACCTGATTGCTGGGCAGAAGCGTCGCGACCCGCGTCGCGTGTTCGACGGCAGGGTCGAGATCCTTCATGGCAAAATGTGCCTGGGCCGAAATCATCTCCGCGAACCACGCGTGCCTGTCTCGCGGCGACAGGCGTAGATTGACGCCCGCATCGGAGAGTGCGTCCTGGTAGCGTTCGCAGCGAACATGCACGGCGGCCCGGTACGCGAATGCGAGCGCCAGGTTCGGGGTGAGCTCGATTGCACGATCAAGCTGTTTGAGTGCGCCGATATGATCGTGCTTGCACTGCGACAGCGTGTAGCCGCCGACGGCATTGGCGAGCGGGTCGGCCGAGTTGCGCTCCAGCGCTCGTTCGGCAAGCGCCCGCGCGGTGTCGCGCTCGTTCAATGCATTCGCAGACCATCCGCGCGCGACGCGCTGCATGTGCCAGATGGCGCTGTAGGACAGGGGCGGCGCCCAATTGGGGCTGAGGACATGCGCCCGCTCGAAATTGGTTCGCGCCGTCACGAATGTCGTGTAGTCCGGACTGAACATCTGATCGTAGCCCACCAGTGCCAATTGATAGGCGTCGAGATCGTCTGGTCTCTTTTGCATTGCGCGATGAAGCTCCCGGTCGCGGACTTGGGGCGCCAGCGAGCGTATGACTTCGACAGCGATGCGGTCCTGCAGGTCAAAGACGTCGGCTGCGGTTCCACTGAGACGGTCGGCGCGGACAACTTCGACCGTTTCGGCGGCAACGAGTTCGGTCGAGATCCGGATCATGTCGCCGGCGCGCTGAATGCTTCCATGAAGCAGATATTGCGCATTGAGATCCCGGCCGATCGCGCGCAGATCCAGGGTCTGCGGCATCGGGATCATCGTCGAGCCCCGGGAAATCACCAGCAGCTCCTTCAGGCTTGACAGGGCCTGGACGACGCTGTCGACGATGCCGATCGTGAACTGAGGCTCCAGAGTTGCCGACAGCGCGCGAAAGGGGAGAACGGCGACCGATGGTCGGCTGTCGACAAGTCCGGCCAGACCGAGCGTGGGGGCCGCGACAGAGGCCAGAACGGGCCGTACGACAGCCTCGGGCTGCTGCTGCCGCAAGCCGGCGATCAAGTCCTGCGTGAGTTTATGCGGCTCGATGTCGTAGGTATCTTCGAGTTGCCGCCAGAGCCGCGCATAGACCGCGAGCGCAGCGCCGATACTTCCGGCCCCCAAATGGCTCTTGATGAGAACGCGAATGGCGCGCTCGTTCTCGGAATCCAGTCGGTGGATGGCCTTGGCCGCCGCCTCCGCGGTGGCCGTGACAATTGTGTCCGCCTCATCGGGCAGCAGCCTTGTCAGTGCATCGATCAGCCGTTCGTGAATCAGCGGCCGTGTCTCTGCAAGCCAATCCGAAAATGCCGGATCGACGCCTTCCAGATCGTCGAGAATATCGTCGGTCAGGCGTTCGTGCGCGAGCAGGATGGGATGGACGATACCGCGCTCGGCGTCCGAGACGATCTGCATCACGTCGCACGCGACCTGGTCGATCTCGAGTGCCACGTGCATCTGGTCTGCATGGAAATGCGTGCAGCCGCGCGCCTTCAGTTCGCGCTGAATCTGGCTGAGCGATTGACGCAACGAACCCTTCGCGAGCGGGTCGTCCTTCTCGCTCCAGAGCAGCCCGACCAATTTGGCCCTGGGCAACTGGCGTGCGGAGGAGAGCATCATGTAGCCGAGAAGCGCTTGCGCCTTTCGGCCGAGACTGATGTCGTATCCGTCCACGGACGCTGAAAATGTTCCGATGATGTTCAGTTTCAGGCGACCGGTCTCGCCCTCGCCAACCGCCTTGTCGCCGTTGACTTCCGACATCTCGTCCCATCCCCCGTCGATATCGTCGACGACAGTGTAGGAGGGCAGGTTCCGGGAGGCTAGGCTTGGTTGAATGCAGATGATCGGTTCGCGTTGTCCGCGAGACCAGCAATACGAAAGCTCAGGCGTGCAGCCCGCCGGATCTGGCAATAGGGATGAATGGTACATCTTGGGTTGTCAGATGGTCAAGGGTTGCAGGATGATCGACATGCGACCTGACGGGCGAATTGAAAAGTGCTCCTCACTTCAAACCGACGAGCGTGAAATGGCCGTGAATGCGGGCCCTCGGCCGCCTGCGCCACGCAATTGACCCGGTCCCCACGTCGTCGAGATCGATCGACCGGTACGATTTGATTTGTTTGTGGTCATTTGACCGCCGGTCGGCAGGCCGCGGCGAGCCGCGCGGGGCCGGGCATGGCCGGACGATGCCGCCCGGCCGGTATCGCATGGGCGTCAAGCCCCGGGAGCGTCGCCACGGCGCCTCATGAGCACCGGGTTCACGGCCCATTCACGATCGGCTTCGCCTCGCCCGCCTATGTTTTGTCCGCGACCGAAGGATCGCGCAACTTGGCGAAGGAGGGATGCATCATGACTGTTTTGCTGAGAAACACCTTCAAGGCCTGGATCGACCACGGGCCGGGCGTGCCGCCCAAGCTGGTCATGACCGGCGATGTGCGGGTGCATGGCTGGCAGGCCCGGCTGACCAAGCGCTCGCCGCAGGGCATCAACCCCAAGATCCTGATCCTCGACGTGAGCGCGCAGCAGCCGAGCGGCGAAGCGCCGGAGCAGATCACCACGATCCCGCTTCGCTATGAGGAAAGTCCGCCGCAGGACGAATATGCCCAGGTGATGATCGCGACCTGCAAGGGCGAAATCGTCGTCCACGTCGGCCGCGCGTAGTAGGGGGTGCTTTGGGCGGAATGGTCGGGTCCCGATCCCGCGATCGGGTGATGCAACTGCTGCGAATTGTCGCGCATCTCGTGCGGTGACGTGTGCGTCGGGATGTTTGGAGGCCGCGCTGGCGTTCGAACCACGCGTGCCAATGGGGATGGTCCCGCGGCTTCCATCCAGACATGGAGCCCGGCCGCCGCATGCCGATGAGCGCTCCGAGGGCGGCGGCCGCTTGTTCAATTCTAATCGTCGGTTTAGGTTCGCCTCTACCAAGGGATGTGGGGGCCAATGGGGTCTGTTCGTTTTCTGCTGGCGGCGATCGTTGTCGGATTTCACTGCCAGTTTGGCGTCCTTCATCAGACGATCGGAGGCCTGGCCGCGGTAGAAGTCTTCTACATCATCAGTGGCTTCTACATGGCCGCTGCCTATGAGCGGCACTATCCGGGACGGCCTGCTGCGTTCATTGCCAGCCGCTTCGCGAGGCTTTATCCGTTCTACTTCACGGTCTTGATGGCTACGTTCGCTCTCCATTGGTGGAATCCGGCGAACGAAAGCGGCATCTTCAATTCCTTCCGCACGGACACGCCGCCGTATCTGATCAACCTGTCGCTGCTGGGTCTCGATCTCTATTCGGTCATGCACAGCACCACGTACCTGTTGGTTCCGCAGGCATGGTCGATCAGCGCGGAACTCGTCTTCTACGCGCTGCTGCCCGCCCTGCTTTTGCTCAATGGGAAGCGGCTCGCCGGCTTGGTGGTCGCTGCCTTCGCGATCAAGATGATCATCCTTCACTTCTGCGAATGGCAATGGGCTTATTTCCCGTTCTTCAGCCAGATCGGCTATTTCGGCACGGGGGTTTTGCTGTTTTCGTTGCGGGATCGCCTGACCTGGTCGACGCGTGCGGGCTACTGGCTCGCCGGTCTCTACAGCCTCTATCTCCTGGGCGACCATTATGCCGACGTCGACTTTCATGGCGGCATCGTTCAGGGGGTGCCGCTGGTTCTCGTAACCTGCATCGTGATTCCGACGCTCTTCAAGCGGATCAATGGGCCGCTGTCGACCGCACTGGGCGACGCGTCCTATGGAGTCTATCTCTCGCACTTTCTCTTTATACAGATCGCGATCAATTTGCGGCTCTTTGACCCGATCACGCTGACCGATCCGCACAGCTTGAGCCATTGGCGAATTCTGCTTCAGACCGCGGGCATCCTGCTCTCATCCACCGCGGTCGCGCTCGCGTTTGAATTCACGGCCCAGCAATGGATCGACCGGGGGCGCCGATCGATCTTCTACAGCCGCGAAGGAAAACCAGATCCGTCGCGGCCGCTGTACCGGCGTGAGGCTGCCTGAGGGGGGCTGTGCATGGTCGATCGGCGATCTGCCGCGATTAGCGACCAGTGCGGATGTCGCTGCGGCGGGTGAGGGCGTGCACGCCGTTTTGCAGGGTGTGAACGCAGCGAGAACGGGCTGACGTTGTTCACAGAAGGACTGGACCGCGAAGGTCAGCGCGGCTATATGAGCGGCCTGCGAGCCGCTGATTTGCAAAACATTCAGCCAGCCTCGCAAAACTTCCGAAGAAAGCTTAGCGATTTCAAGCGCTTCGGTGGGGAATGGTGTAACGGTAGCACAACAGACTCTGACTCTGTTTGTCTTGGTTCGAATCCAGGTTCCCCAGCCAATTCCGGCGCCTTTCCCCGAATTCACAGTTCGCCCCGCATCCGGAGCCGCGCGCCGCAAAGCCCGGTTCTGCTCGCGGCGGTTTGTCTCATCTGAAAATCGGCGCTTCCGGTCGGATCGCCGTGCGCCCCAGCGTCCTTGGGACACACAACCCAAGGAGATCCGTGATGCCCTATGTCGATGGTTTCGTGCTGGCCGTGCCCAAGGACAAGATCGAGCCCTACAAGGCGCTGGCAAAGACGGCCTGCGCGGTCTGGATGGAGCACGGTGCGCTCGATTACGTCGAGTGCATCGGGGATGACGTGCCCTTTGGTGAACTCACCTCGTTTCCGCGCGCGGTGATGGCGAAGGAGGACGAGATCGTGGTGTTCTCCTGGATCGTCTACCGCGACCGCGAGACCCGCGACGCCGTCAACAAGAAGGTGATGGCGGACCCGCGGCTGAAGCTGGACGGCATGCCGTTCGACGGCAAGCGCATGATCTATGGCGGCTTCACGACGCTGTTGAGGGCAAGCGATGCCTGATTGAGCCGGGCAGAACAGAGCAAGCGATACCCGTAGCCCGGATGAGCGCAGCGACATCCGGGAATGCTGCCGCCGCGATCCCGGCTATCGCTTCGCTCACCCGGGCTACGACTTCGCGCGCTGGGCTGGCGTTGCGAAACTCACTTACGCATGCAGCATCGTGGCAATCCGTTTCACCTTGCCGGTGACCGACCGGCATGCCATCCTCCCGCCGCCAGGCATAATCAAACGGAAGCGGGCGCTCAGCCCAAGCTTTCCAAAAAATCTTGGTTGGGGAAACCCTTTGGGAGGTCTGATTTCATGACATTGAAGCACGTCACCGGGCTGCTTTGCGCGGCCGCGATGTCCCTTGCGCTCGCCGCCGGCGCGCGAGCCGAGGACAAGGTCGTCAAGATCGGCGCGATCCTGCCGATGTCCGGCGGCACCGCCTCGATCGGCGCGCATGCCAAGGCGGCGCTCGAAGTCGCGATGGACATCATCAACAACGCGCATCCCGAGCTCGGCAATCTGCCGCTGGCGAAGAACGCAGGTCTTGCCGGCCTCGGCGGCGCCAAGATCGAAATCGTGTTCGCCGACAACCAGGGCAACCCGGCGACGGGCCAGAACCAGGCGCTGCGCCTGATCACGGAGGAGAAGGTGGCGGCCGTGTTCGGCGCCTACCAGTCCGGCATCACGCTGACCTCGAGCGCCATCGCCGAGAAATACGGCATCCCCTATCTGAATTCGGAATCGGTCGCCGCCAATCTCACCGAGCGCGGCTTCAAATGGTTCTTCCGCACCACGCCGATCGCGACCGATTTCGCGAAGGCTTATGTCGATTTCCTCGCCGACATCAAGGCGCAGGGCGCCAAGACCGACAGCATCGCACTGGTTCACGACAATACCGAATACGGCACCTCGGTCGCGAACACGATCGGCACGGCCTTCAAGGACAAGGGCCAGGCGATCGCGCTCGACGTCGCCTATCCCGTCAATGCGACCGATTTGCAGGGACAGGTGCTCCAGCTCAAGGACAAGAAGCCCGACGTCATCATCATGATCAGCTACACGTCGGACGCCATCCTGTTCGCGAAGACCATGCAGTCGCTCGACTACAAACCGCCCGTGCTGCTCGCCGACGACGCCGGCTATTCCGATCCGTCCTTCATCAAGGCGGTCGGCAAGATCTCGCAAGGCGTCTTCAACCGTTCGTCATGGTCGGTGGGGCCGGCCGGCTCACCATCAGCCATCATCGCCGACATGTACAAGAAGAAGAGCGGCGAGGAGATGGACGACACGGTCGGCCGTCAGATGCAGGGCTTCTTCGTGCTCGCCGACGCCATCGACCGCGCCGGCTCCACCGACCCTGCAAAGATCCAGGCGGCGCTGAAGGCCACAGACCTCAAGCCCGAACAGTTGATGATGGGCTACAAGGGCGTGAAGTTCGACGACAAGGGCCAGAACATTCTCGCCTCCGGCCTCATCATCCAGCTCCAGGACGGAGAGAACTATACCGCGGTGTGGCCGAAGGCCAGTGCCGCGAAGGCGCCGGTGCTGCCCTACAGGGGCTGGTGAGAATTCTTGATGGCGGGGCCGCGCGTCCCGCCGTTCCCAGGGTGATTTGATCAGAGCAACGCGGCTCATGTCCTTTGTACTCGTGCAGGTGGTCGTCGGCGGGCTTCTGCTTGGCGCCGTCTACGCCCTGTTTTCCTCAGGCCTCACGCTGGTGTGGGGCATGATGAACATCGTCAATTTCGCGCATGGCGATTTCGTCATGCTCGGCATGTACGTCGCCTATGTCGTCTACACCTTGATGGGGGGAGGGCCGATCCTCGGCGCACCGCTGGCGACGCTGGTGCTCGCGACCGTCGGCGTCGTGGTCTATTTCGCCCTGATCCGCGACATCATGAAAGGGCCGATGCTGGCGCAGATCCTCGGCACCTTCGGCCTCGCGCTGCTGTTACGTTACTCTGTGTTCTGGTGGTTCGGCGCCAACTTCCTGTCGATGCCGCAAAACATCGTCGGCGGCACCTTTGCCGTCGCGGGCCTGCGCATCGAGGCCTCGCGGCTGCTCGCCGGCGTCGTCGCGCTGCTCGTGACGTTGGGCCTGCATCTGCTGCTGACGCGCACCTCGCTCGGCTCGAAGATGCTGGCGGTGGCGGAGGATGCGACAGCGGCGCAACTCATGGGCATCCGCCCCGACACCATGCAGGCGATCGCCTGGGCGATCGCGGCTGGCGCCACCGGCCTTGCCGGCGCGCTGATCGCGAACTTCTTCTACATCGTGCCGACGGTCGGCGAGACGCTCGGCATCGTCGCCTTCGTCACGGTGTCGCTCGGCGGTTTTGGTAGCGTGCCGGGTGCACTGGTCGCGGGCCTGCTGATCGGCGTGATCGAGTCGCTCTCCGGCTATCTGATCGGCGCGGTCTACAAGGACATCGTCGTCTATGTCCTGTTTCTGCTCTTCCTCTGGTTCCGGCCGCAAGGCTTGATGGGCAAGACCTGATGGGGAAGATGTGATGCGGCGCTTGATCTGGCTCACGGTCGTTGCGGCGATTGCGATCGCCTATCCGCTGCTGCTGTCCTCGCCGTTCCAGCAGCGCCTGGGCGCGCTGGTGCTGCTCTATGCCATCGCCGCGTCGGCCTGGAATATCGTCGGCGGTTACGCCGGCCAGGTTTCGGTCGGGCATGTCGTGTTCTTCGGCTGCGGCGCCTATGCGGCGATGGGGTCCTATGCCAAGTTCGGCCTGTCGCCGCTGTTCGGCATCCCCGGCGGTATCGTGATCGCGGTGGGGCTGGCCGCGATCATCGGCGTGCCGACATTGCGGCTATCGGGGCATTACTTCAGCATGGCGACGATCGCGGTCGCCGAGACGATGCGGCTGATCGTCACCAACACCGACTGGCTGGGTGCGGCCGTCGGGCTCTCCGGTCCAACTGTCCCGCGCAACGTCTTCGATCTCTCGTTCCTGTCGTCGCTGCCGTACTACTATCTCTTCCTCGCCGTCCTCGTGATCACGCTGTTGATCACGTGGTGGATGACCAACAGCCGGATGGGGTTTTACCTGCGCGCGATCAAGGATTCCGAACGCGCTGCGCGCTCGCTCGGCGCGCCTGCGAGCCGCACAAAACTCTACGCCTTCATGCTGAGCGCGGCGCTGACCAGTGTCGCCGGCGCGCTCTATGCGATGATGTTCGGCTTCGTCGATCCGGAGTCCGGCCTCGGCATCCTGRTCTCGGTGAAGATCCTGATCATGGCGGCGCTCGGCGGGGCAGGGCTCCTGTTCGGGCCGCTGGTGGGTGCTGCGATCCTGGTGCCGCTGGAGGAGATCTCCAACAGCTGGCTCGGCGGCAAGGGGGCAGGGCTCACTTTCGTGCTCTATGGCGCGATCATCGTGGTGATCGCGCGCTTCCAGCCGGGCGGCCTGCTCAGCCTGTTCAAGCGGCGCAGCAAGCCGAGCACCGAGACGGGAGCAGGCCATGCTCCTTGAGGCGCGCGGGATCACAAAAGCGTTCGGCAGCTTCAAGGCGGTGGACGATGCCTCCGTGACGCTGGAGCAGGGCGACATTCTCGGCCTGATCGGCCCGAACGGGGCCGGCAAGTCGACCTTCTTCAACTGCCTGACCGGCGACCTCAAGACCACCTCGGGCCATGTGCTGTTCGAGGGCCGCGACATCACCGACCTCACGCCGGAGCTGCGCGCCGGGCTCGGCCTCGCCCGGACCTTCCAGGTGCCGCAGACGTTCGAGGGCATGACGGTGCTCGAGAACGTCATGATCGGCGCCTTCCTGCGCACCTCGCATCGCAAGGAGGCCGAGACCAAGGCGCGCGCGGTGCTGGAGCGCGTCGGCATGAGCAGGCTTGCGGATGCGCCGGCGCGCTCGCTCGGCACGCCCGGCCGCAAGCGGCTGGAGATTGCGCGGGCGCTTGCGACCGAACCGAAAGTGCTGCTGCTCGACGAGGCCATGGCCGGCCTCAACGCGCACGAGGTGAGGCTTGCGATCGATCTCGTCCGCGCCATCCACCGTTCCGGCATCACGCTCGTGATCGTCGAGCACATCATGGAAGTGATCATGTCGCTCGCGAGCCGCGTGATGGTGTTTCACCAGGGCAAGGAGATTGCGCGTGGCTCGCCCCGCGAGGTCACCTCGAACCCGGCCGTGATCGCGGCCTATCTCGGCACCCGCGCGGCGAAGGCGGCCGCCGGCCACACGCCGGTCGAACTGTTGGGCGGGCCGGATCTATGAGCGGGGCGCTGCTCAGGATCGAGCACCTCGAGGTGCGCTATGGCGACCTCATCGGTGTCTCCGACGTCTCGCTGGAGGTGCCCGAGGGCAGCGTCGTCGCGCTGCTCGGCTCCAACGGCGGTGGCAAGACCACGACGCTGAACGCCATCGCCGGCCTCATTCCCGTGCATTCCGGCACGATCAGCTTTCGCGGCGAGGACATCGTCGGCCAGCAGGCCTTTGCCATCGTGCGCAAGGGGCTCGCGCTGTCGCCGGAGGGCTGGCGGCTGTTCGTGCAGCAGAGCGTCGAAAACAACCTGATGTTAGGGGCGACGCCGCTGCACGACAAGTCGCGCAAGGCCGCATTGCTGGAGCGGGTCTATGAGATCTTTCCCCGGCTGAAGGAGCGCCGCAACCAGCGCGCCGGCACCATGTCCGGCGGCGAGCGGCAGATGCTCGCGGTCGGGCGTGCGCTGATGAGCGATCCGAGATTGCTGATGCTCGACGAGCCGTCACTTGGGCTGGCGCCCGCGGTGGTCGAGTCCATGTACGAAACCTTCGGCCGCCTGCACCGCGAGGGTCTCACCATCCTGCTCGCCGAGCAGTCGATCGAGCTGGCGCTGGAAGTCTCGGATTTTGCGACCGTGCTCCAGGTCGGCAAGAGCGTGCTGTCGGGCACGGCGGCGGCGCTCGCGGAGGACCCGCAGGTGCAGAAGGCTTATCTCGGGGTGGAGTGATCGATCTCGGCCTGGAGCAGCAGCGACAGGCAGCCGGGGATGTTGCGCCGGCACGATCGACCTGCGGCAGTAACGGCGAGGCCCCGTTACTTGATCTTGTCGTAGGCCGCCGCGAAATCGTTGAGCGGCATCGGAATCGCGATGGTCTCCTTGGCCATGTTCTGGAAGGAGACCTTCAGCTGCTTGCCGGACCGCAGGGCAGCGAGCAGATCGGGCGCGATCGGCGTCGAGGCGTAGCAGCCGCGATTTTCACAGGTCTGGATCTGGAGATCGACCGCCTTGCCCTCGTCGACCTGGAGCTTGGCGCCGACCGGCAGATTGAGGCCGAGCGGCAATTGCAGCAGCGCCACCGGCGTGCGGGTATCGGTCGGGATGCGGATGTTGATCAGGACGATGGTCTGGCCGGTCTTGGTCAGCACCGCGTTCTGCTCGATCGCGCATTCGAGCGGCGCGTCGCGGCTCGGGCTGGTGCAGCGCGCGATCCAGCCGGCCTGCTGCGCCGGGGCGCCGTCAGCCTGCGCCTGCTGCGTCGGAGCAGGGGCGGGCTGAGCGGCCGGAGCCGCGTTCTTCTTGGCGCCTTGCTGGGCATACGCGGCGCCCGTCGACAGCAGGGCAACGGCGGCGAGGGCGACAAGTCTGGATTGCTTGGGCATGGCGTACCGCATTGGCGTGAACCGAGGGCATCGCTGTACCGTCGCGAGGCGCGCGGTGCAAGCTGCTACTCGGCGGCTTCCTTAACGGTGCCGTGCTCGACCGTCTCCTCGCCTTCGCCGTCACCCGAACGGCCCCAGCCCGAGAACCAGTTGTTGAGCTCGTCGAGATAGAGATAGACCACCGGAGTGGTGAACAGCGTCAGCGCCTGGCTGACGATCAGGCCGCCGACCATGGCGTAGCCGAGCGGCTGACGGATCTCGGCGCCGGTACCGTGGCCGAGCATCAGCGGCACGCCGCCGAGCAGGGCGGCCATCGTCGTCATCATGATCGGACGGAAGCGCAACAGCGCGGCCTGGCGGATCGATTCCTCCGGCGTCTTGTGCTCGTCGCGCTCGGCGGCGATGGCGAAGTCGACCATCATGATGCCGTTCTTCTTCACGATGCCGATCAGCAGAATGACTCCGATCAAAGCAATGAGGCTGAACTCGAAGCCGGCCGCCATCAGGATCGCGAGCGCGCCGACGCCTGCCGAGGGCAGGGTCGACAGGATCGTGATCGGATGGATGTAGCTCTCGTAGAGAATGCCGAGGATCAGATAGACCACGACCAGCGCCGCGAGGATCAGGAGCGGCACGGTGCCGAGGGACTGCTGGAACGCCTGCGCCGTGCCCTGGAAGCTCGAATTGAGCGTCGGCGGTGCGCCGAGATCGGCCATCGCCTTCTGCACGGCCTCGGTGGCCTGGCCGAGCGCGACGCCCTGGGCGAGGTTGAAGCTGATCGTGATCGCCGGGAACTGGCCCTGATGGCTGATCGAGAGCGGGCGGACCGGATCGGTGCTCCAGGTCGCAAACGTCGACAGYGGCACCTGGTCGCCGGTCAGCGGTGATTTCAGATAGAGCTTGTTGAGGCTGTCGAGACTGCCCTGCATCTCCGGCAGGATCTCGAGGATCACCTTGTAGGTGTTGAGCTGGGTGAAATACTGCGTGACCTGGCGCTGACCGAAGGCGTCGTACAGCGTGTCGTCGATCAGCTGCGGCTGGATGCCGTAGCGCGCAGCGGTATCGCGGTTGATCTTGAGCTGAACCGTGGTGCCCTGGGTCTGCTGGTCGGTCGCGACGTCGCGCAGCTCCGGCAGCGTCGCCATCTTGGCGAGGATCTTCGGCGCCCAATCGTTGAGCTCGGCGAGATCGGCGTCCTGCAGCGTGAACTCGAATTGCGTGCGGGTCGGCCGGCCGCCGAGCCGGACGTCCTGGGCCGCCTGCATATAGAGGCGGGCGCCGGACACCTTCTCGAGCTTCGGACGCAGCCGCGCGATGATCTGCTGCGCGGAGGCATCGCGCTCGTTGCGCGGCTTCAGCGTGATGAACATGTTGCCGTTGTTGCCGGCCCGGCCGCTGCCGCCGATGTTCATCGCGATGGATGCGATATCGGGATCCTCCATCACGATCTTGCCGAGCTCGACCTGGCGGCGCTGCATCTCCGCGAACGAGATGTCCTGGGAGGCTTCCGACGTCGCGGTGATCAGGCCGACGTCCTGCTGCGGGAAGAAGCCCTTCGGGATCAGGACGAACAGGTAGACCGACAGAGCAAGCGTGGCGAAGAAGATCACGAGTGTGGTGCGGCGCCAGGCCAGCGCGTGGTCGAGCCCCCATTCATAGCCGCGCAGCATCGCATCGAAGCCGCGTTCGCTCCACTGGTAGAATCGGCCGTGATTCACCTCGCCATGGGCGCGCAGGAAGCGCGAAGCCATCATCGGCGTCAGGGTCAGCGACACGAACATCGAGACGAAGATCGTCATCGCCAGCACGACGGCGAATTCGCGGAACAGGCGTCCGATGATGCCGCCCATCAGGAGCAGCGGGATCAGCACGGCGACCAGCGAGATGCTGATCGACACGATGGTGAAGCCGATTTCCTTCGAACCCTTGAAGGCTGCCGCCATCGGCGATTCGCCTTCCTCGATGTAGCGCGTGATGTTCTCGAGCATCACGATGGCGTCGTCGACCACGAATCCGACGGCGATCGTGAGCGCCATCAGCGACAGATTGTCGAGCGAATAGCCGAACACCCACATCAGCGCGCACGCGCCCAGCAGCGCCAGCGGAACCGTGACGGTGGGAATGACGGTCGCCCAGAAACTGCGCAGGAAGATGAAGATGACCATGACCACGAGGGCGATGGTCAGGAGCAGCGTGAACTGGACGTCCTCGACCGCGGCGCGGATGGTCGTGGTGCGGTCGCTGATCACCTCGATCTTGATCGCGGGCGGGATCGCCGCCACCAGCCGGGGCAGGGTCGCCTTGATCCTGTCGACGGTCTCGATGACGTTGGCGCCCGGCTGCTTGAACACCACCAGGAACACGCCGCGCTTGCCATTGGCCCAGGCCGCCTGCTTGGCGTCCTCGGGGCCGCTGACCGCCTGGCCGATGTCGCGGATCCGCAAGGGGCCGCCGTTGCGATAGGCGATGATGACGTCGTTCCAGTCCTTGGACTGGGTGAGCTGGTCGTTGGCGTAGATCGTGTAGGCGCGCTTCGGACCGTCGATATTGCCCTTCGGGCTGTCGACCGTGGTGATCGCGATCTGGCTGCGCACATCCTCCATCGACAGGCCCTTGGCGACGAGCTTGGCCGGGTCGATCTGGATGCGGATGGAGGGTTTCTGCTGGCCGCCGATGAAGACCTGCGCCACGCCCGAGAGCTGGCTGATCTGTTGGGCGAGCTGGGCGTCGACCGCGTCGCTGACGCTGGTCAGGGGCATCGTCTCGGAGGTCGCCGACAACAGCAGGATCGGGGCGTCCGCCGGGTTGACCTTGCGGTAGGTCGGCGGCGAGGGCAGGTTCTTCGGCAACTGGCCGCTGGCCGCGTTGATGGCGCCCTGGACGTCATTGGCCGCGCCGTCGATGCTGCGGTTGAGGTCGAACTGGATGGTGATCGACGCGGTGCCGAGATAGCTCGTCGAGGTCATCTGGGCGATGCCGGGGATCTGGGCGAACTGGCGCTCCAGCGGCTGCGCCACCGACGAGGCCATCGTCTCGGGGCTGCCGCCCGGCAGGTTGGCGGTGATCTGGATGGTCGGGAAGTCCACCTGCGGCAGCGGCGCGACCGGCAGCAGGGGATAGGCGACGAGACCGACAAAGAGAATGCCGGCCATCAGCAGCGAGGTGCCGATGGGATAACGGATGAAAGGTGCCGAAATCCCGCCCGCGTTCATTCCTGTCGAACCTTGTTCTGGGCCGGGTCCGAACTCGCCACGGCCGTGGAGACGAGGCTTCCGGGCTGGACCTTGAATTGCCCGCCGGTGATCACCTGCTGCCCTGGGCTCAAGCCTTCGTCGACGACCGACCGGCCGTCGATGGCGTAGCTGACCTTGATCTTGTGGACTTCAGCCTTGTTGTCCTGATTGACGGTATAGGCGTAGAGGCCGTTGGTCGAATGCTGGACCGCGTCATCCGGAACCACGGTCGCGTCCTTCAGAGTGCGTACCAGAAGCCGGGTCGAAACCGACTGGCCCGGCCACAACGCGTGGTCCTTGTTGTCGAACACCGCCTTGAGGCGAATAGTCCCGCTGGACGTGTCGACCTGGTTGTTGATGAYGGCGAGCTTGCCCTCGGCCAGCGTCTTCTTGCCGTCGGTGGTGAACGCAATCACCTTGAGGGCGCCCGCCTTCTGGCCCTCGGTGATGTAGGGAAGCTGATCCTCCGGCGCGGTGAAGATCACCGAGATCGGCTCGACCTGCGAGATCGTGACGATTCCGGTCTGCGTCGAGGCGTTGACGATGTTGCCGATGTCGACCAGGCGCAGGCCGGCGACGCCGGTGATCGGCGCCTTGACCTGGGTGTAGTCGAGCTGGGTCTGGGCGTTGGAGATCGAGGCTTCGTCGGCGGCGATCTGGGCGGTGAGCTGGGCGACGGTCGAGCGCTGGGTATCGACCCGCTGCGCGGTCGCGAATTCGCCGAGCTTCATGGCACGCTGCAGTTCGAGATTGGCGTTGGCCAGATTCGCTTCGTCCTGCGCCTTCTTGGCTTTGGCCTGGTCGAGCGTGGCTTGATAGGGGCGGGGATCGATCGAGACCAGAAGATCGTCCTGCTTGACGATCTGGCCTTCGGTGAACGCGATCTTGTCGATCTGGCCGTCGACCCGGGTCCGCACCTGGACGGTGTTGAAGCCTTGAACCGTACCGAGGCCGGTCAAATAGACCGGGAAATCGGTCTTTTGGACCGGTGCGACGCTGACGGGGATGGCGGGCGGGCGCGGCGGACCCTTTTGAGCGGTCTGCGCTTTCCCGGCCTCGGGGCCGGCGAATTTCTGCCACCCATAATAGCCCGCGGAGGCCACGGCCGCGATGATCAGAATCCAGAGGATCGGCCGTGTTTTTTTCATTTCGGCTCGCGTCGGCTCGTATGCCCAAACCAACGAATTGTGGGGCAGTCAAAGGGTTCCAGCGCGCTTGTATAATACACGCCAAGTTCCAGTGTAAACAGCACTATCGGCTGAGAATCCTAAACAATTGGAAAGCTTTGCACGGCTTAGGCAAGCTTGTGGCGCAGCGGTGTGCAGTGCTGCATTTTCCCGGGGCGAGCGATCTGCGAGCAAAACTTGTGCAATGCTCGGAAGCGGTGTGGGCGGACCCATATCGCAATGCCGGCGGATCCGCCGAGACGGGCAGCGAGCGCTGCCCTGGCGAGAACGGTTCTAAATCGCGCGCACGGTGTTCCGGTTGTCAGGAAAATCAGCATCGGTCATATCGGCCTCGCACAACGGGGGCGCAGGATGGACGAGCTGAACGGCAAGCTGATCGCGTGTCAGATCTTGATCACGGGACTGATCGCGCGCGTCGCCAACGAGCAGCGCGATCCGTTGCGCTTCCTCACCGACTTCCGCGACGAGATCAAAGCCGTCGTGAAGGGTGTCAACATCGCCGGCATGGACAACACCGATCGGGTGCGCGCGGTCGCGCAGCAGACCGTCGACGAATTGTTCTCGTTGATGAAGCCGCCGAGCAGCGATTGATGTCGTGATCGCGACGCCGTCCGTTGCAGTATTTTTCGCACCGGCTTTAGAACGAATCCAAATCTCGATTTAGAACGATTTCAATGTTCAGTTTAGAATCGTTTTGATCTGGACTTATTCAAGCGTTCTCGCGGGCTGCTCGCATTGACCCGCTATTTTGCGGCCGATACCAACACCCCATCGTTCATCGAAGTGAATGAGCGAGCAAGAAGATGGGGCGTTTGGTAATGGGGCAGGTGGTCGCACCGAAGTCGTTGCGTTCGGTCGCAGCGTACGATTCGATGGACGAAAAGTCGTCGGGTGGTTCTGGCAAGACGGTCTCGGCCGTTGCGAGTTTGATCGCAGTGGCGTCGGTGTCGAGCGGCGCGCAGGCGCAGCAGTCGAATCTGCCGCCGGTGACGGTCGACGCGCCCGTCGAGCGTCCGCGTCCGACCGCCTCGAAGCCCACGCCGGAGCAGGTCCGCGCGCGCAACGCGCTACGCCGCGCAGCCCAGCGTCAGCAGGCTCAGCAGGGCGCTGCCGTCACGCCGGGCTCGGTCAGCGGCGCCGTAGACCGCAATCCCTATGCCGATCCTGAGGCCCCGTACAAGGTCGACCGCGTCCAGGCCTCCGGCAAGTTTCCCGAGCCGCTGCTGAACACGCCGAAGTCCATCACCGTGCTCAGCAAGGAAGTGCTCGAGGACAAGAACGCCACGACGCTGAAGGAGATCGGTCGCTCGACTGCCGGCGTGACGCTGGGATCGGGCGAGGGCGGCAACGCGTTCGGCGACCGCTTCTTCATCCGCGGCTTCGACGCGCGCAACGACGTCTTCATCGACGGCATCCGCGATCCCGCCGTTTCCATCCGCGAGAACTTCTTCACCGAGCAGATCGAGATCCTGCGCGGGCCGGCGTCGTCCTATGCCGGCCGCGGCACCGCCGGCGGCGCCATCAACATCGTCACCAAGCAGGCCGGCGACGTCAACTTCAAGCGGATGGATACCGAGTTCGGCACCGACAGGACCAAGCGCGTCACGCTCGACGTCAACCAGGTCATCGATCCGACCTTCTCGGTGCGCGTTGGCGGCCTGTTTCAGGATGCCAATGTCGCCGGCCGCAACTACGTGACCGATGATCGCTGGGGTAGCTTCATCTCGACCAAGTACACCCCGACCAACGACATCAAGATCACGACCAACTACGTCCATACCGACCTCAGCGGCTACCCCGATTTCGGCGTGCCCTACTACAAGCAGGGCAACGTCCCGGTGACGTCGGCGGGCATTCCGCGTGGAAACTGGTACGGCTTCCTCAACCGCGATTTCCAGACCGCGCGGCAGGATTTCGGCACCGGCACGATCGAGTACAAGGTCAACGAGGCCATCACGCTGAGCAGCAAGGTGCGCGGCGAGCACTCGCTGCTCAACTATATCGGCACGCTGCCGCAGAATCCGAATACGAGCAGCCTCAATCCGCTGCTCTGGACAACGACGGCGAGCGCGCAGAGCCGCTACCAGAACGTGGACGTATGGGCCAACCAGAACGAAGCGACGTTCAAGCTCGACACCGGCGGGGTCAAGCACACTGCGGTGTTCGGCGTCGAATATTCGAATGAGAACATCTCGATCGACCGTTACGCCGGCCTTGCGGCGGAATTGGCGGGCGCCGGCTTCACCAGCAACGGTGCCGCCACCGGGGTCAATCTCTACTCCCCCCAGTACACCTACGCTCCCTTCGGCACGCCGTCGCTGGTTGGCAATCCGACGCGCTATGGTGTCAACACCAGCAGCGTCTATGTCATGGACACCGCGAACTGGCAGGACACCATCATCGTGAACGGCGGCGTCCGCTACGACGGCTACAACATGAGCTCGTCGACCAACTCGCCGAATTATCTGAAAATGAACGCCGATCTCGTCAATTACAACGTCGGCCTGGTCTACAAGCCGATGTCGATCGGCAGCGTCTATGCGGCCTATGCGACCTCCGCCAATCCGTTCGGCTCGGAGCTTGATGCGACCGGTACCGAGTACGGTGGCGTTCCGTTCAACACGCCGATCTTGCTTGGGCCCGAGCGCAACAAGGCGGCCGAACTCGGCACCAAATGGGAGCTGGTGGATCGTCACCTGCTGGTCAGCGCTGCGCTGTTCCAGACGACGAAGGACAATGCGCGCGAGAACAACGCCGCGGGCCTGCTCACCTCGAACGCGGCCTACCGGATCCAGGGCATCGACATCGAGGCGGAAGGCAAGCTCACCGACCGCTGGAGCATCTTCGGCGGCATCGTGCTGATGCAGTCGAAGGTCACGCAGAGCAATATCCCCTCCAACATCGGCCTGCAGCTTGCCAACGTGGCCCACCAGTCGTTCAGCATGCTGACCAAGTACAAGTTCGACGGCGGCTGGGAGCTCGGCGGGCAGGCGGTGTATCGCTCGAGGGTCTTTGGCGGCACGTTTGCGGCCAATACCGGCAACGAGCTGCATAGCTATTGGCGCTTCGACGCGTTCGTCGAGAAGAAGATCGACGCGAACTGGACCATGAAGTTCTACGCGCAGAACCTGACCAACCAGCTCTATTACGACACGCTCTATCGCAGCGCCGTGCCGTTCGTGGCGGTCGCGCCGGGGCGGGCCTTCTACCTCGTGACGACAGCGAAGTTCTGATCATGCTGACGTGCCTGCCTGGCGTCCTGAGCAAAGATGATGTGGTGGAGTTCCGCCGCATCATGGACGCCGGCGAATGGGAAGACGGCCGTTCCACCGCGGGCGCGCAGTCGGCCATGGTCAAGCGCAACGAGCAGCTGCCTCCGGACAGCGAGGTCGCACGCAAGCTGGGCAACCGCATCATTTCGGCGTTGACGTCGAACCCGCGGTTCCTGGCGGCGGCGATCCCGCTTCAGATCTTCCCGCCGCTGTTCAACCGTTACGCGGCGAGCAGCGGCCATCATTTCGGCCTCCACGTCGACAATGCGATCCGCGGCGACCGTCTGACCGGCCTTCGCATCCGCACAGACCTGTCGGTCACGCTGTTCCTCAGCGAGCCCGAGGAGTATGACGGTGGCGAACTTGTGATCGAGGACACCTACGGTTCGCACGAAGTCAAGTTGCCAGCCGGCGACTGCGTGCTCTATCCCTCGACCAGCCTGCATCTCGTCACGCCGGTGACCCGGGGAGCACGGGTTGCGTCTTTCTTCTGGCTTCAGAGCATGATACGGGACGATCAAGCCCGCAGCATGATCTTCGACCTCGACACCGCCATTCAGGCGCTGGTGGCACGGCTCGGGCGTGACGATCCCGAAACGGTCAAATTGACGGGTATCTATCACAACCTCATTCGCTACTGGGCCGAAGTATGAAGAGCACATCTTTCCAAGCAAGCCTTGCCGCAGCCATGATGCTGGCGGCCGCCTGGTTCGCATCCCCTGTTTCCGCCCAGCAACAAGCCCAGCCGGCGGCGGCTCAGCCGTCGGCAGTCAGCCCGGCGACCGCGCCTGCGGCTCCGCCGGCTGCTGCGCCCGCTGCTCCGTCGGCGACAGCCGCACCGGCGGCCTCGACGCCCGAGGCGGCGTCCGCCGACGCGGGCAGCCGTGCTCTGAAGTCGACCGCCCCGGCGATGAAGGAATTGTCGCCCTGGGTGATGTTCATGTCGGCGGACATCATCGTGAAGGGGGTGATGATCGGGCTCGCCTTCGCCTCGCTCGTGACCTGGACCGTCTTCATCGCCAAGTCGATCGAGCTGTCGGTCGCCTCCGCCAAGCTTCGTTCGGCACTGAAGAAGATTGCGGAAGCGCGCTCGCTCGCGGAAGCGCAGATGGCACTCGGCGCCAAGGAGGGCATCTTGCCGTCCTTCCTCGCGGCGGCGCTGCGCGAGGCGCGGATGTCGGCGGGCATCTCCAGCGATACCGGCATCAAGGAGCGCGCGGCCTCGAGCTTCGCCGAGATCGTGCGCGCAGAGCAGCGGCGTATCCGCATCGGCATGGGCGTGCTCGCGACCATCGGCGCCACGTCGCCCTTCGTCGGCCTGTTCGGCACGGTCTGGGGCATCATGAACAGCTTCATCGGCATCTCGAAGTCGCAGACGACCAATCTCGCCGTGGTCGCGCCCGGCATCGCCGAAGCGCTGCTCGCCACCGCGATCGGCCTCGTCGCCGCCATTCCCGCCGTCATCATCTACAATCACTTCGCGCGCATGACGAAGGGCTATCTCGAGCTGGTCAGCCGTGCGTCCGGCACGTCGGCGCGGCTGCTCTCGCGCGATCTCGACCGCAGCCATGGCAGCGTGCATTCGCGCGCGGCGGAGTGAACGATGGGCGCTTCGATCGCAGACAACGACGCCGATGACGACGATTTCTCCGAGACGCATGAGATCAACGTCACGCCGTTCATCGACGTCATGCTGGTGCTGCTGATCATCTTCATGGTCGCAGCACCCCTGTCCACGGTCGATCTGCCGATCGACCTGCCGACGTCGACGTCGACGCCGCAGAAGAAGCCGGACAAGCCGACCTACGTCACCATCAAGCCGGATCTTTCGGTGGCGATCGGGGAGAACTTCGTCAAGCGCGTCGATCTCGTCAGTGCGCTCGACCACACGCCCGACATGAGCAAGGACAAGTACATCTTCCTGCGCGCCGATCGCGCGGTGCCGTATGGCGAGCTGATGGAGGTGCTGGAGTTCCTGAACAAGGGGGGCTATTCCAAGGTCAAGCTGGTGACGCTGGAGGGTGTCCCGGGGGCCGCGTCCCCGCAGGACGCGCCGGCGGCAGCACCGAAGCCGTGACGAAGGCCCGACGCCGATGTCCGATCTCGAACTGAAACCGTCTCGCAAGCTGTGGGTGATCGCCGCAGTGGGCGCGGTTGCGCTCCATCTCGGGGGCGCGGCGCTGGCGCTCGCCAATTTGCGCGGTGACGATCAGGACTTCATCGCTGATCCCCAGGGTATCGAGGTCGGGCTCGAGGCCATGTCGCCCAATGGCGAACCCAGCGAATTGCCGCCGGGACCGGACTCGAACGAGTCCGTCGCCTCGCCCGAGCTGACCGAGCAGAAGGCCGAGCTCAAGGAGAGCAGCCTTCCCAAGGACGTCCCGATGGAGGCCGAGGAGGCCGACCGGGCCGTGACGATGAACGAGACCAAGAAGCCGGTCGAGGAGGAAACCAAGGAAGCGGTTGTCCCCACGGCCGCCTCGGTGGCCTCGCCCGCCGCCGAAGCGACGGCAATGCCGACCTCGGACGCCGAGAAGAAGAGCGATCGCTCGGTTCGCATTCGCCAGGGCTGGGAAAAGGACCTGGTCGCGCATCTCGACCGGCACAAGCGCTACCCCAAGGGCCTGTTCAAGGCGGCTGAGCTCTCGGTTCGGCTGACGCTCGACCGGCTCGGCCACGTGATTTCGGTCGCCATCGAGAAGGGCTCGGGCGATCCGGCCTTCGACGACGCCGCCATTGGCATGGTCAAGCGCTCCGATCCGGTGCCGACGCCGCCGCCGCTGGTCGCAGACGACGGGCTGACATTCGTCTTGCCGGTGATTTTCAGGAAGAACGAGAAGGCGGGGAAGGGCTAAGGCCGCTATCCGGCCATGGCCTCAGCGCCAGTAGAGCCGGATCCCGACATAGACCGTGACCAGGCAGGCGAAGATCATCGCCACCGGAAGCGGCCGCTTCTGGCTGCCGCCAAATGTCGCCGCCACGAAGGAAGCCGCCTTGTTCGGCTTTGGCGGCGCCGGGCGGCGGAAGGCGGTAACATTGTCCGCTGCTGGCTCCGGCGGCCGGGTGCGGACATCGGGCGCGGTTCCCGCGCCGCCCATCTCGGCGTAATAGGCCTTGTAGATCGCACCGATGGTGGCCTCGGTGGCGTCACCCTCGCTCATCTGCGCCAACAGATTGTTGTAGCTGGCCAGGAACTCCTGGGCCTCCGAAGGCAGCGCGGACGCCCCGTTGAGCTTGGCCATCATCTTCCAGGTGGCGAAATCGGCGCGGGCACGGGTGTCGGCGCGTCGCGCGATCAGCATATCGGCAGCTTTGACCAAGTCGGCCTCGGGCCCTTCGGCGTGTGTTCGGATGTTGCTCTTCAACTACGCGTTGCCGGTCAGGAAGAGAACAGCCTGAATCACATAACCGGTCAACGTTCGCAGTATTGCTGAAATAACATCAAGATTTAGACCGAACTGGGAACCTGCCAGGGGCAGCAGGATCAAGAGCCCGATCAGGATCAGCATTCCGAACGGCTCGAGCCGCGCCAGCGGCAGGGCGAGCGGCCGCGGCAATAGCCCCACGGCGACCCGCCCGCCATCGAGCGGCGGTATCGGCATCATGTTGAACACCGCCAGCACGGCGTTGATCACCAGCGCATTTTTGAGGTTGTCGAAGATCCATTGCGCCGAGTTGGCCGGCGCCCAGGGCAGGGCGTGGAGGGCGAGAGCCGCCACCAGCGCCAGCAGGATGTTGGTGACGGGCCCGGCCAGGGCCACCCAGACCATGTCCAGCCTGGGGTGGTTGAGCTTGCGGAAATTCACCGGCACCGGCTTGGCATAGCCGAACAGGAACGGCGAATGCGCAAACAGCAGCATCGCCGGCAGGATCAGGGTGCCGAACGGGTCGATGTGCCGGAGCGGGTTGAAGCTGACGCGGCCGAGCTGCCAGGCCGTGTTGTCGCCGAGACGATGCGCCACGAAGGCGTGCGCGGCCTCGTGGAAGGTGATGGCGAGCACCAGCGGCAGCACCCAGACGGAGAGATCATAGAGGGAAATGTTCACAACTCATCCGTTCCGGTTCTGCCCGCGCGCTTCGCGAAACTGGCCGTATAGGGCCACAACCCTTCACGATCTACCGTTATATCGCGTCCAATTCCGAAATTGCCCGTTGCAAATGATCCGCCAGGAGGGAGCCCCGCGCCGCTTCAACCAATCCTGACCTCACGCCGGGATCGTCGTCGGATATTGCGTCAGGCCGTCGTCGAGCTTCAGCCAGGCGAGCTTCTCGCTTACCCAGATGTGCTCGGTTGGCGCAAAGGCGTTGCGATCGTCGAAGGTGGCGAGTGCCACACCGGCCAGCGTGCCGTTGCGGCGCCAGGCGAACAGCCGCGTGCCGCAGCGCTTGCAGAACACGCGGTCGATATTCTCGGACGACGCATAGCGCTCGGTCTCGCCTTCGACCGTCAGCGAGCGCTGGTCGAACTGCGCGCGGGCGAAATAGGGCGAGCCCATCGCCTTCTGGCATAGGCGACAATGGCAGATGCGCACGTTGAGCGGCTCGCCCTCCGCCTTGAACCGCACCGCGCCGCACAGGCATCCACCTTCCCGGATCATGGCTCAGGCCACCCGCCATTCGCCGACCTGGCGCGCCATGTTCCAGTTGAGATTGTCGAGATCGCCATCCATGTCGGAATTCCTGCGTCTGGTGTTGGTGAAGGCGGCCCAGCAGAAGCCGCCATGGGTGCGCACGGCGATGGTGCTGGTGCCCGGCAGGCTGCCATTGTGCCACCAATTGCCGAATTTGTTGACGCAAAAACCCTTGGCGTAGTCCGGGCTGTAGCTGGGCGCGGTGGTCATGACCTCTATGGTGCGCGGCCGCAGGATGTTCGCCGGCCTCGTGTAGCCGTCCACATGCATCAGGAATTGTACGAGATCCGACGGTGTCGCGATCCAGCCGCCATGGGAATCCATCCGCCGGACATTCATGCCGTAGGGATTTTCGCCCTGACCGTAATAGACGACTTCGCCGGCCTGGCGCTGGTCGCGCGTGTCGCCCGCAATCGTCATGTCGGTGACGCCGCAACGCCCGAGCACCTCGGCGCGGACGTGCTCTGCATAGGGCTGCCCGGTGAGCTTCTCGATGATCCGCCCCACCACGCAATAGCCGAAATTGGAGTAGGCGTAGCGCTGGCCCGGCGGCCGCTCCAGCGGCCGGTTGGCCAGCGTCCAGGCGATCAGTTGCGCATGGTCCATCCGCGGATGCGTGAACATGGGATCGCGGTTGTCGTTGCTCCAGCCGCCGGCGGTGTGGGTCAGCAGATGTTCAAGCGTGATCTGGTCGATGCCGGCAGAGTAGGGCGGCGGCCCGTAATCGGTGCCGAGGATCGCGCCGGGGCCGAACACGCGGTCCGTCAGCTTGAGGCGGTTCTCCTCGATCAGGCGGAAGATCGTGACCGAGGTGATCATCTTGCTGACGCTGGCGATCCGGAACAGATGCCGCGGCGTCACGGCCTCGTTCCGCTCGATATCGGCAAGACCGAAGGCGTCCTCATGGACAACAGCGCCGGCATAGCCGATCGCAAAGGAGAGCGCCGGCACGCCGTACTTGTCCATGAAGCTGTGTGCGAGCCGTGCCATCGCGCCGCGCTCGGCCGGCGAGGGCGGGCGGATGCTCGGCGGGTTCGGCGCGAGTTGCGCGAGTGTCGTCGACGACAGCAGCGGCAGCATGCCTGCGCCCGCTGCGAGCTTCACGAAATCCCGACGCCCAAAATCTCGACGCCCAAGCCGCATGGTCCGCCCCTCCCAGGGGCGGCCAGTGCTTCAGTAGGTCGCCCGGCCACCGGAGATATCAAACACCGCGCCGGTGGAGAAGGCGCAATCTTCGGATGCGAGCCAGCTCACCATCGCGGCGAGCTCTTCCACCAGCACGAAGCGACCCTTCGGAATTTTCGACAGCATGAAGTCGATATGCTGCTGCGTCATCTGGTCGAAGATCGCGGTTTTCGCCGCCGCCGGCGTCACCGCGTTCACCAGGATGTCGTGGGCGGCGAGCTCCTTGCCGAGCGATTTCGTCAGCGCGATCAGGCCGGCCTTGGACGCCGAATAATGCGACGCGTTCGGGTTGCCTTCCTTGCCGGCAATGGACGCGATGTTCACGATTCGCCCGTATTTCTGCTTGAGCATCACCGGCACGATCGCCTTGCAGCAGATGAAGGGGCCGTCGAGGTTGATGCGCAGCACCTTGCGCCACTCCTCGAGGTCGGTCTCCCAGACCGGCTTGTTGACGCCTGCGATGCCGGCATTGTTGACGAGGATGTCGATCTTGCCGAAGGCGGCAAGCGTCGCATCGCGCGCCTGCTCGACGCCTGCGGTGTCGGTGATGTCGACTTTGAAAACACGTACGTCGCCGCCGATTTCCTTTGCCGTCTTCTCGGCCAGCGCGGCGTCAAAATCCCAGATCGCGACCTTGGCGCCGGAATCGACGAAGCGCTGGGTGATGGCGCGGCCAAAGCCCTGCGCGCCGCCGGTGACGATGGCAACGCGGCCGTTGAGATCGATCTTGTTCATTGATCTGTTCCTTCGCTCAAATTCGGCGGCAGCGGCGGTTTGCTCCCTCGCCCCGCTCTTCGCGGGGAGAGGGCGGGGTGAGGGGTGTCTCCACATCCGCGCGCGAAGATATTGTGCCTCGCCCCTCACCCGGATTGCGCCGGACGATGCTTCGCATCGCCGAGGCAATCCGACCTCTCCCCGCAGAAGGGCGGGGAGAGGTTAAGTGATCAGAGCATGTAGCCGCCGTCGACGACGAGGTCGACGCCGGTGGTGAACGCACTTTCGTCACTGCCGAGATAGACCGCCATGGCCGCGATCTCGTCCGCGGTGCCGAGCCGGCCCATCTTCTGGCGGGAGACGAACATCTCCTTGCCCTGTGGCCCTTGCGCGGCAGCGCGGTCGAGCATCGAGGGCGTCTCGACGGTGCCGGGGCAGATGCTGTTGCAGCGGATGCCCTTGGTGATGAAGTCGAGCGCGACCGCGCGCGTCAGCAGCGACACCGCCGCCTTCGACGCGCTGTAGACGTAACGGTTGGCCGGCGGCCGCAGCGCCGCGCAGGACGAGATGTTGACGATGCTGCCGCCACCGCCCGCCAGCATGTCGGGTAGGAACGCCCGGATGGTCCGGTGCATCGACTTGACGTTGAGGTCGAACGAGAAATCAAAATCCTCTTCCGAGCACTCCAGGATGGTGCCGTGGTGCACGAAGCCCGCCGCGTTGAGCAGGATGTCGACCTTGCCGATGCGCTTGGCGAACGCGTTGACATCGGCGGTGTTGCGAACGTCGAGCTTCGCCGTCTCGGCGATGCCTTCCTTGGTCAGGCCCGCGATGCCGGCCTCGTTGATGTCGGTGGCGATCACGGTTGCGCCTTCGCGCGCGAATGCGATGGCGCATGCGCGCCCGATGCCTGCCGCAGCGGCGGTGACTACAGCGCGCTTTCCCTTGAGGCGGTCTGCCATTTTCTTGTTCTCCTCGATTTGCTCGGTGCCGTAGCCCGGATGAGCGCGCAAGCGCGATATCCGGGAGCGGACGTCCCGAGTGTCGCTTCGCTCACCCGGGCTACGTGTGCCTAACTCAGTGATTATCCCGCGCCACGCCAAACGTGCCGGCGACGTTCTGGTAACGCGTGGCGAGCTCCATGCAGGCGCCGGTCGACTGCTGGCCGACGGTGTTGCGATAGAGCTCCTGCCACGGCGTCTGGTTCGGCGGATGCTTGAAGCCGCCGTTGGCCTTGAGCTCGGCGTGGCGCTTCTTCACCTCGTCGTCCGAGATCAGGATGTTGGCGCTGCCCTTGTTGAGGTCGATGCGCACCTTGTCACCGGTCTTGAGGATCGCAAGCCCGCCATTGGCGGCGGCTTCCGGCGAGGCGTTCAGGATCGACGGCGAGCCCGACGTGCCGGACTGCCGGCCGTCGCCGATGCAGGGCAGGGAGTGGATGCCGCGTTTGATCAGCGCCGCCGGCGGCTGCATGTTCACGACCTCGGCGCCGCCGGGATACCCGATCGGCCCGGTGCCGCGGATGAACAGCACGCAGCGCTCGTCGATGTCGAGCGAGGCATCGTCGATTCGCTCGTGATAGTCTTCCGGTCCCTCGAACACGATGGCGCGGCCCTCGAAGGCGTTGAGGTCCTTCGGGTTGCTGAGATAGCGGTCGCGAAACTCCTTGGAGATCACGCTGGTCTTCATGATCGCGGAATCGAACAGATTGCCGCGCAGCACCAGGAAGCCGGCGTCCTTGACCAGCGGCTTGTCGTAATTCCAGATCACGTCGTTGTCGGGTGTGGGCGCATTGGCGCAGTTCTCGCCGATGCCGCGGCCGTTCACCGTGACCGCGTCCTCGTGGATGCGCTTGTGCTTCATCAGTTCGCGCACCACGGCCGGCACGCCGCCGGCGCGGTGGAATTCCTCGCCGAGATAGAAGCCGGCCGGCTGCATGTTTACCAGCAGCGGCACGTCGTGGCCGAATTTCTGCCAGTCGTCGATCGACAGCTCCACGCCGATATGGCGCGCCAGCGCGTTGATGTGGATCGGCGCATTGGTCGAGCCGCCGATCGCCGAGTTGATGACGATGCAGTTCTCGAATGCCTTGCGGGTCAGGATGTCCGAGGGCTTCAGGTCCTCCCAGACCATCTCGACGATGCGCTTGCCGGTCTCATAGGCGATCTGCCCGCGTTCGCGATAGGGCGCGGGGATCGCGGCACAACCCGGCAGCGAGAAGCCCAGCGCTTCGGCAAGCCCGTTCATGGTCGAGGCGGTGCCCATGGTGTTGCAATGGCCGACCGATGGCGCGGACGACGCCACGATCTCCATGAACTCCTCGTAGTCGATCTCGCCCGCGGCGAGCCGCTCGCGCGACTTCCAGACGATGGTGCCGGAGCCGGTGCGCTCGCCATTGTGCCAGCCGTTCAGCATCGGGCCGCCCGAGAGCACGATCGCCGGCAGGTTGACGGTTGCCGCCGCCATCATGCAGGCCGGCGTGGTCTTGTCGCAGCCGGTGGTCAGCACCACGCCGTCGAGCGGATAGCCGTAGAGGATCTCGACCAGGCCGAGATAGGCGAGGTTGCGATCGAGCGCCGCGGTCGGGCGCTTGCCGGTCTCCTGGATCGGATGAGTCGGGAATTCCATCGCGATACCGCCGGCCTCGCGGATGCCTTCGCGGACCCGGTGCGCGAGCTCGATATGGTGGCGGTTGCAGGGGGAGAGGTCGTTGCCGGTCTGGGCGATGCCGATGATCGGCTTGCCGGACTGCAGCTCGGCGCGGGTGAGGCCGTAATTGAGATAGCGCTCCATATAGAGCGCGGTCATGCCCGGATTATGCGGGTTGTTGAACCATTCCTGCGAACGAAGGTGGCGGCGGCTGCCGTTGCTGGCGGGCGCATGCCCGTTGGTCGGCTTTTTTGTCATTGATCTCTCCTGCAATGCAAACGCACTGGCGTCGGCCTTAGGGTGTTGGCTTGTGCGATGCCCAACGGCGCAAGCGACACATCGCCGGCCCGCTGGCGGGTCGTTTCCTCACAAGTGCGATATTAGTCATGGCTACTTGGTAACGCTATCATTTTGTTCGCGGCACCCACACCGGAGGCGGGTGGCCTGCTGTCCGGACGCCGTGCCGGCGAGCTCTGGCGCTCGATCACCTTGAAGCCGAGGTCGAGCACCGGTTGCTCCGGGCGCCGTCCTTCGATCGCCTCGATCAGCATGGCGGCGGCGGTCCGGCCCATCTCGTACCGGTTGGTGCGCACGCTGGTCAAAGTGGGGACGGCGGAGGCCATGAATTCGAGGTCGTTGAAGCCGACGATCGCGATCTGCTCGGGGACCGCGATGTCGCGGCGGCGGCATTCGAACAGCACGCCGAGCGCGAGGTCGTCATTGGCGCAGAACACCGCGTCGATGCCGGGGTCCCGCGCCAGCAGATCGGTGAACAGGGCTCCCCCGAGCGTCACCGAGGTCGGTGTCGCGGTCGTGACGACGAGGCGCTGCTCGAACAGGGAGGCTTCCTTCATGGCCGAGACGTATCCGTCCAGCCGCCGCTGCACCCGCGGATCCATGCGCGCGCCGAGGAATCCGATCTTGCGGTGGCCCTGTGCGAACAGATGCGCAATCGCGGCGCGGGCCGCATCATAGTGCGAAAAGCCGATCATCATGTCGACGGGATTGGGCCCGATCTCCATGATCTGCACGATCGGGCAGTCGGCCGCCTCCAGCATCGCGTGCGATTCCGCGGTCTGGTCGATCCCGGTGACGATCAGCCCGGCCGGCTTCTGCGCAAGAAACAGGCGCAGCAGTTTCTCCTCCTGGAGGATGCTGTAGCGGGTGTTGGAGAGCTGGATCGAGTAGCGGCTGCCCTCGGATGCGTCATAGATGCCGCGCAGCACGTCCGAGAACACATTATTCGTGAGCGACGGGATCAGGACGCCGATCACCTCGGTGCGGTGCGAGGCCAGCGCGCGTGCCGCAAGGTTCGGCACATAGCCGAGCTCCCTGGCCGCGCTTTCGACCCGCGTCCGCTTGGCGACCGACAGCGCCTCGGGATTGCGGAAGAAGCGGGAGGCGGTGATCGGGCTGACGCCGGCAAGCTCGGCGACTTCCGCCAGCCGGATTTTGCCTGACTTGGTGCGCTTTCGACCCATTTGTTGCTCTTAACACAGTCACTCCCGCAAACAAAGGAACGTTGACAGCGCTACCAGCAACGACTAACCAAAGACAAATTGCCAAAACCGCACAAACTGCTGACAATGTCGCCCGATAAGGTCGGGCTTCGTTCGGTGAAGTCTGGAAAAAGCAAGACGGTGGCGGCGCGACAATTGCGTCGTCGAGTCGGAGGAGGGAGCTAGATGTCGTCTGTGCAAATCCGCGACGTGCGGAAATCGTTCGGCAATTTTGAAGTCCTGCACGGCGTCTCGATCCCGATCGAGGATGGCCAGTTCGTCGTCCTGGTTGGCCCCTCCGGCTGCGGCAAGTCGACGCTTCTGCGCATGCTCGCGGGCCTCGAGAACATCACCTCCGGCACGATCTCGATCGGCGACCGCGTCGTCAACAATATCCAGCCCAAGGAGCGGGATATTGCGATGGTGTTCCAGAACTACGCGCTCTATCCGCATATGACCGTTGGCGAGAATATGGGCTTCTCGCTGAAGCTGCGCGGTGCGAGCTCCGACGAGATCAACAAGCGGGTCAAGCGCGCCGCCGAAATTCTCGCGCTGTCGCCGCTGCTCGAACGCTATCCGCGGCAGCTCTCCGGCGGCCAGCGCCAGCGCGTCGCCATGGGCCGCGCCATCGTGCGCGATCCCCAGGTGTTCCTGTTCGACGAGCCCCTGTCGAACCTCGATGCCAAGCTCCGCGTCGCCATGCGCACCGAGATCAAGGAGCTGCACCAGCGGCTGAAGACCACGACCGTCTACGTCACCCACGACCAGATCGAGGCCATGACCATGGCCGACAAGATCGTCGTCATGCACGACGGCATCGTCGAGCAGATGGGCACGCCGCTCGAGCTCTACGACAAGCCGGAGAACCAGTTCGTCGCCGGTTTCATCGGCTCTCCCGCGATGAATTTCCTGAAGGGCCATATCCGCGTCAACGGCGCTGCGACCTTCGAGGGACCGAACGGGGTCAAGCTGCCGCTCCAGAACGCACCGGCCGCGTCCGACGGCAAGCCTGTGGTCTATGGCGTCCGTCCCGAGCATTTCACCATCGCCGACGACGGCGCCGAGGCCGAGATCATCGTGGTCGAGCCGACGGGGTCGGAGACGCAGGTGTTCGCGAAGGTCGGCGGCGAGCAGGTCGTCGCGGTCTTCCGCGAACGTCACCAGTTCAATCCCGGCGACAAGGTCAGGCTGAAGCCCGACCCGTCGCTGGTTCACTTGTTCGACGAGGCGACCGGTAAACGCATGTAACGACGTAAAAACCAACCAATACAAATATAAAATTCAGGGAGAGAACGATGAGCGATTTCGACAGGCGTAGTTTGCTCAAGGCTGGCCTGGGCGGCGCAGCCCTGCTGGCCGGCCCGGGGATCGTCCCGGTCCGTGCGGCGGAGTGGACCAACGTGCCGGAGCCGAACGCCTCCATCCGCGTGCTGCGCTGGAAGCAGTTCATCCAGGCCGAGTTCGACAAGTTCGCCGAGCAGACCAAGAAGTTCTCCGAGAAGACCGGCGTCAAGGTGAAGCTCGAAGCCGAGAGCTGGGATGACATTCGGCCGAAGGCCGCGGTCGCCGCCAATGTCGGCGCCGGCCCCGACCTGATCATCGGCACGCTCGACGATCCCCACAAATTCCCGGAGAAGCTGATCGACGTCACCGACGTCGCCGACTATCTCGGCGCCAAGTATGGCGGCTGGTATCCGGTCGCCGAGCGCTACGGCAAGAAGGGCAACAGCTGGATCGCGATTCCGCAGGGCGCGACCGGCGGCTGCATGAACTACCGCGTCAGCCACATGAAGGCGGCGGGCTTCGAGGAGTTCCCGAAGGACCTGCCGGGCTTCCTCAAGCTTTGCCAGGCCTTGAAGAAGAACAATACGCCGGCGGGCTTCGCGCTGGGGCATGCGACCGGTGACGCCAATGGCTGGTGCCAGTGGCTGCTGTGGGCGCATGGCGGCAAGGTCGTCAACGACAAGAACGAGGTCGTGATCGAGTCGCCGGAGACGATTGCGGCGCTGGAATACGTCAAGCAGCTGTATGCGACCTTCATTCCCGGCGTGCTGTCGTGGAACGACAGCAACAACAACAAGGCCTTCCTGAACGGCGAACTCAGCCTGACCCTGAACGGCATCTCGATCTGGACCGTCGGCAAGAACTCCACCGACCCCAAGCAGCAGGAGATCGCCAAGGACATGGACCACGCGCCGATGCCGATCGGCCCGGTTGGCGTGTCGACCGAGCAGCAGAACGTGCTGGTCGCCTACGGCTACAAGCACTCGAAGTATCCCAAGGCGGTCAAGGAATACATCAAGTTCATGTGGGACAAGGAGAACTACGACGCCTGGGAGGTCGCCTCCAACGGCTACGTCGCGCCGCCGCTGCCGGCCTACAACGACAATCCGGTGTGGACCTCGGATCCCAAGATCACACCATTCCGTGACTGCCTGAAGCGCTGCCGCGATAACGGCTATGCCGGCGATCTCGGCTACGCCTCGGCGGCCGTGATGGGCGACTTCGTCGTGGTCGACATGTTCGCAGAGGCCGCGACCGGTTCGGCCACGCCGCAGCAGGCTGCGGCGCGGGCAGCCGAGCGCGCCAAGCGCTACTATCAGGTCTGATCAGCCACCGGCGGCGGCGTCCAGCTCGCTGGGCGCCGCCGTCGTCGTTCCGTGAGGGGAGTCCGACATGGCAGTTATGGCCGAGCCCGTCGCCGCGCAGGTCAAGCGCAGCAGCCTGTGGTCCAGAGCGTTCGAAAGCCGGCACTTTCTCGGCGCGATGTTCATGGTGCCGGCTATCACGATCCTTGTGCTGTTTCTGGCCTACCCGCTGGCGCTGGGACTCTGGCTCGGCATGACCGATACCAAGATCGGCGGGGTCGGACGCTTCATCGGATTCCAGAACTTCGTTTCGCTCGCAAAGGACTCGGTGTTCTGGCTGTCGGTGTTCAACACCATCTTCTACACCGTGAGCGCCAGCATCGTGAAATTCGCCATCGGACTTTACCTGGCGCTGCTGCTCAACGAGCGGCTGCCGTTCAAGTCGATGATCCGGGCGATCGTGCTGCTGCCGTTCGTGGTGCCGACGGTGCTCTCGGCGATCGCGTTCTGGTGGATCTATGACAGCCAGTTCTCGATCATCTCCTGGGTGCTGATCAAGGCCGGCCTGATCACGAGCTACATCGACTTCCTCGGCGATCCCTGGAACGCGCGCTGGTCGGTGGTCGTCGCCAATATCTGGCGCGGCGTGCCGTTCGTGGCGATCACGCTGCTGGCGGGATTGCAGACCATCTCGCCCTCGCTCTACGAGGCGGCCAATCTCGACGGCGCCACCAATTTGCAGCGCTTCCGCCACATCACGCTGCCGATGCTGTCGCCGATCATCGCCGTCGTGATGACGTTCTCGGTGCTGATGACCTTCACCGATTTCCAGCTCATCTACACCATCACGCGGGGCGGGCCGATCAACGCCACGCATCTGATGGCGACGCTGTCGTTCCAGCGCGCGATCACCGGCGGCAATCTTGGCGAGGGCGCGGCGATCTCGAACGCGATGATCCCGTTCCTGGTCGCAGCGATCCTGTTGAGCTTCTTCGGACTTCAGCGCTCTCGCTGGCAGCAGGGCGGAAGGGACTGACCATGACCACCGCGGACGACCAAACCATCGGAATGTCCTATTTGGAAAGCCTGCCGCGGAAGTTTCTCCGCGTCTACCTCCCGCTCGGCCTGATCGTCGTCTTCCTGCTGTTCCCGTTCTACTGGATGGCGGTCGCGACGTTCAAGCCGGACGCGGAGATGTACGATTACGAGAAGTACAATCCGTTCTGGATCGTGCATCCGACGCTCGAGCACATCAAGAAGCTGTTCTTCGACACCGACTATCCGCTGTGGATGTGGAACACCATCATCGTCTCGGTGTCCTCGACCTTCATCTCGCTGTTTGCCAGCGTCTGCGCGGCCTATGCGATCGAGCGGCTGCGCTACAGGGGATCGCGCTATGTCGGCCTGGCGATCTTCCTCGGTTACCTGGTGCCGCCGTCGATCCTGTTCATTCCGCTGGCGGCGATCGTGTTCCAGCTCGGCCTGTTCGACGGCAATCTGGCCCTGATCCTGACCTATCCGACCTTCCTGATCCCGTTCTGCACCTGGCTCTTGATGGGCTATTTCCGCACCATCCCCTATGAGCTCGAGGAGTGCGCCCTGATCGACGGTGCCACGCGGCTCCAGATCCTCACCAAGATCACGCTGCCGCTGTCGCTACCAGGGTTGATCTCGGCCGGCATCTTCGCCTTCACGTTGTCCTGGAACGAGTTCATCTATGCGCTGACCTTCATCTCCTCCTCGGAGAACAAGACCATCCCGGTCGGCGCCATCACCGAGCTCGTCAACGGCGACGTCTACCATTGGGGCGCGCTGATGGCGGCGGCACTGACCGGCTCGGTCCCCGTAGTTATCCTTTATTCCTTCTTCGTGGAGTATTATGTGTCGGCGATGACCGGCGCCGTGAAGGAGTAATCGCGGGGCCTGCCTCGAGAACGCGCCAAGAGAAGACGTCAAGGGCGGCGCGTTCCGGCCAATAAAAAGGAGTAGGCTCTTGCACATTCTGGTTCTGGGCGCCGCCGGCATGGTCGGCCGCAAATTGTGTGAACGGCTGTTGCGCGACGGCCGGCTCGGCAAGAGCGAGATCACCAAGCTGACCATGCATGACGTGGTCGAGCCGAAGAAGCCGGAAAAGGCCGGTTTTGCCGTCGAGACGGTGTCCGGTGATTTCGCCGTTCCCGGCGCGGCCGAGAAGCTGATCGCAGGCCGCCCCGACGTGATCTTCCATCTCGCCGCGATCGTGTCGGGTGAGGCGGAGCTCGACTTCGACAAGGGCTACCGCATCAATCTCGACGGCACGCGGATGCTGCTCGACGCTGTCAGGCTCGTTGGCGGCGGCTACAAGCCGCGCGTGGTGTTCACGTCCTCGATCGCGGTGTTCGGCGCGCCGTTCCCGGAGGCGATCGGCGACGAATTCTTTCACACCCCGCTGCTGAGCTACGGCGCGCAAAAGGCGATCGGCGAACTGCTGCTCGCCGACTATTCCCGCCGCGGCTTCCTCGACGGCATCGGCATCCGCCTGCCGACCATCTGCATCCGGCCCGGCATGCCCAACAAGGCGGCATCGGGCTTCTTCTCCAACATCCTGCGTGAGCCGCTGGCCGGCAAGGAAGCGGTGTTGCCGGTGTCCGAGGACGTCCGCCATTGGCACGCCACGCCGCGCTCCGCCGTCGGCTTCCTGCTCCATGCCGGCACCATGGACCTCGCGACCGTCGGCCCGCGCCGCAATCTCACCATGCCCGGCCTGTCGGCCACCGTCGGCGAGCAGATCGCGGCCCTGAAGCGCGTTGCCGGCGACAAGGTCGCCGCCCGCATCAAGCGGGAGCCCGATCCCTTCATCGTCGGCATCGTCGGCGGCTGGCCGCGCAATTTCAATGCAAAGCGGTCGCTCGAGCTCGGCTTCACCACAGCCGAGAAGAGCTTTGACGACATCATCCGCATTCACATCGAAGACGAGCTCGGCGGCAATTTCGTCGCCTGATCTCTGACTGAGCGGGTAAAGTGATGGCGAGCGTTGCTTGCATCGGCGAGTGCATGGTCGAGCTCCGGCAGGCCCAGGGCGGACATTCGGCTGGACAGTCTGCCGGCCAGTCCGGCGGGCAGGGTGGCGGTCTCTACGCGCGCGGCTTCGGTGGCGACACCCTCAACACCGCGGTCTATCTGGCGCGGCTCGAGGTCAAGGTCGATTATCTCACCGCGCTGGGCGATGATGCGTTGAGCGATGAGATGATCGCGGCCTGGAATGCGGAGGGCGTCGGGACACGCCGTGTCGCGCGGTTGCCGGGCAAGCTGCCCGGCCTCTACATGATCCAGACGGACGCGAAGGGCGAGCGCCAGTTCTTCCACTGGCGCGACAGTGCGGCGGCTCGTCAGTTGATGAATCTGCCGGAGACGGACGAGCTCCTCAACTCGCTGATGAGCTACGACGTCGTTTATCTCTCGGCGATCACGCTCTCGATCTATGACGCACCCGGGCGCGAGCGCCTGTTCGCGGCGATCAAGCGGGCGCGCCTGCTCGGCACCCGCTTCGTGTTCGACACCAACTTTCGCGCACGCGGCTGGCCCGATCGCGATGTCGCCCGCGAGGTGTTTGCGGCGGCCTTCGCGGCCGCCGACATCGTGCTGACCTCCACCGAGGACCTGCTCGCGCTGTATCCCGGGGAGAGCCACGACCAATTGATGGCGCGAATCCCGAGCTCCGAGCTGGTGTTCCGGCTGGCCGAGCCGGTCAGCCTGCTGCGCTTTCCCGGAGGAACCAGCGAGGTGCGCGCCGAGCCCATGACCAAGCCGGTGGTCGACACCACCGCGGCCGGCGACAGCTTTGCGGCAGCTTATATCGCGGCCCGGCTCGGCGGCTCCGAGCCGGTCGAGGCCGCCCAGGCCGGGCATCGCCTCGCCAGCCTCGTGATCTGCTATGCCGGGGCCATCATTCCGGGCTATGCCATGCCGCCGAAGAAACGGCACCGGCCGGCGACCTCTCGCCAGGCGACCAAGTAAAGAAGCGACAACGATGACCACGACTGCCCAACAGAACCACCTCGTCGCGCTGTTCAAGGCCGCGACCGTTATTCCCGTCCTCACCATCGAGCGTATCCAGGATGCCGTGCCGCTGGCGCGTGCGCTGGTTGCCGGCGGCGTCCGCACGCTGGAGGTGACCCTGCGCACCCCTGTTGCGATCGAGGCGGCGAGAGCGATGATGGCCGAAGTCCCCGAGGCGCTCGTCGGCATCGGCACGATTATCAATCCGGCCGACTTTACCCGTGTCGAGAAGCTCGGCGTCAAGTTCGGCATCAGCCCGGGCCTGACCCCCGATCTCCTGAAGGCCGCCGCCGACAGCGCCTTGCCGTTCGCGCCGGGTATCGCGACCGCGTCCGAGCTGATGATGGCGCTCGCGCACGGCTTCGACGTCGCAAAATTCTTCCCGGCCGAGCAGGCCGGCGGCATCAAGGGCCTGCGCGCGCTCGGCGGTCCGTTTCCGAACGTGCGGTTCTGCCCGACCGGCGGCGTCGGCGAGGCCAATGCGGCGACCTGGCTCGCCGAGCCCAACGTTGTGGCGGTCGGCGGGTCCTGGCTGTGCCCGACCGCGGAGATCAGGGCCGGGAACTGGGCCGGCATAACTGCCATCTGCCAGCGCACGCTCAAGGCCCTGAAAGCCGGGTGAAGTCTTGCCATCGATCGGCTAAGACTTAGGTCAGTAAGAGACGCTAGGGAGAATGACCATGACCGCCAGCATCGTCGGATGGGCGCATACGCCGTTCGGCAAGTTCGACACCGAAACCGTCGAAAGCCTCGTCACCCGCGTGGCCAATGAGGCGCTGGCCGATGCGGGCATTTCCGCGTCCGACGTCGACGAGATCGTGCTCGGTCATTTCAACGCCGGCTTCTCGCCCCAGGATTTTACCGCCTCGCTGGTGCTCCAGGCCGACCCGAAGCTGCGCTTCAAGCCGGCCACCCGCGTCGAGAACGCCTGCGCCACGGGATCCGCTGCGGTGCACCAGGGCCTGCGCGCGATTGCCGCGGGTGCGGCCAGGATCGTGCTGGTCGTCGGCGTCGAGCAGATGACGCGCACGCCGGGCCCGGAGATCGGCAAGAACCTGCTGAAGGCGTCCTATCTGCCCGAGGACGGCGACACCGTCGGCGGCTTCGCCGGCGTGTTCGGCAAGATCGCCAGCGGCTACTTCCAGAAATACGGCGACCAGTCCGACGCGCTGGCGCTGATCGCCGCCAAGAACCACAAGAACGGCGTCGCCAATCCCTACGCCCAGATGCGCAAGGATTTTGGCTACGAATTCTGCCGCTCCGAGAGCGAGAAGAACCCCTATGTCGCCGGTCCCCTGAAGCGGACCGACTGCTCGCTGGTCTCCGACGGCGCCGCGGCGCTGGTTTTGGCCGACGCCGAGACCGCCAAAGGCATGAGCAAGTCGATCGGCTTCCGCGCCACCGCGCACGCCCAGGACTTTTTGCCGATGTCCAAGCGCGACATCCTCGCGTTCGAGGGTTGCACGGTCGCCTGGCAGCGCGCGCTGGAGCAGGCCGGCGTCGCGCTCACCGATCTCTCCTTCGTCGAGACCCATGACTGCTTCACGGTCGCCGAATTGATCGAGTACGAAGCGATGGGCCTGACCCCGAAGGGGCAGGGCGCCCGCGCCATCAAGGAAGGCTGGACGCTCAAGGACGGCAAGCTGCCGGTCAATCCGTCCGGCGGATTGAAGGCCAAGGGCCACCCGATCGGCGCCACCGGCGTCTCCATGCATGTGATGACCGCGATGCAGCTTGCGGGGCAGGCCCCCGAGGGCATGCAGCTCAAGAACGCCAAGCTCGGCGGCATCTTCAACATGGGCGGCGCCGCGGTCGCCAACTACGTCTCCGTGCTGGAGCCGCTGAAGTAAGCTCTTGTAGAGTGGGTTAGTCCTAGTAGGGTGGGCAAAGGCGCGAAAGCGCCGTGCCCACCTTCTTTCTTGTCTTGCGCTAGATCATGGTGGGCACGCTTCGCTTTGCCCACCCTACGGCTCCTGATTGATTTGCGAGAAATGCATCATGAGCAATGACGACTACCTCACTTTGGACCAACTCAACGATCGCATCGCGATCCTCGAGGACAATATCAGGCAGCTGATCGAGCAGGCCGCCGCCGCCTCGGGCGAGCAGAACGAGGCGCGCATCGCCGACCGCATCAACCAGCAGAACGACGAGCTCGACCGGCTCCTGAAGATCCGCGAATCCCGCCAGAAGAAATAGCCCGCGATATCGCCGCATAACGCATGCGGCCATACGCCGGCCGCCCTTGCGTGCACGGCGCCGCTGCCGTTAGCTGGACCGAAATCGCGGGCCGAGCCCGCGCAATCGGGAGCGAACGATGGGGCCGCTGAAGGGCATCAAGGTCATCGACATGACGACCGTGCTGATGGGGCCGTATGCGACCCAGATGCTCGGCGACTACGGTGCCGACGTCATCAAGGTGGAATCGCTCGAGGGCGATGTCACCCGCCTGATCGGCCCGATGCGTCACGCCGGCATGGGCCCGGTGTTCCTCAACACCAACCGCAGCAAGCGCTCGATCTGTCTCGACCTGAAGAAGCCTTCGGGGCGCGATGCCGTGCTGCGTCTTCTCAAGGACGCCGACGTGCTCGTCTACAACGTCCGCCCGCAGGCGATGGCGCGGCTTCAGCTCGGCTACGACGTGGTCTCTGCCATCAATCCGCGGCTGGTTTATGCCGGCGTGTTCGGCTTCGGCCAGGACGGCCCCTATGCCGCGAAACCCGCCTATGACGATCTGATCCAGGGCGCGACGGCGCTCCCCGCGCTGATGGCGCAGACCGGCGACGGCGTGCCGCGCTACGTGCCGAATGCGCTGGTCGACCGCATCGTCGGTCTCACGGCCGTCGGCGCGATCTGCGCCAGCCTCGTGCATCGCGACCGCACCGGACGCGGCCAGCGCGTCGACATCCCGATGTTCGAGACCATGGCCGGCTTCGTCATGGGCGACCACATGGGCGGGCTCACCTACGAGCCGCCGCTCGACAAGGGCGGCTATGCCCGCCACCTCTCGCGCGACCGCCGGCCGTACAAGACCTCGGACGGTTATCTCAGCGTCATCGTCTACAACGACAAGCAGTGGAATAGCTTTTTCGAGGCAACCGGCCGTGACGATCTGCGCGCCGATGCGAAGTTTGCGACCTTCGCTGGCCGCGCCGCCAATATCGATGTCGTCTATGCCGAGCTCGCGCGCATCTTCGAGACGCGCGCCACGGCGGAATGGATCGAGCTGCTCACCAGGGCCGACGTGCCGGTGATGCCGATGCATGACCTGCAATCGATCCTGCACGATGAGCATCTCGAAGCGACCGGCTTCTTTCCGGTCGTCAACCATCCGACCGAAGGGCCGATCCGCAGCATGAAGGTTACTGCGAGCTGGTCCGAGACCGAAGCCGAACCGGTCCGCCTCGCGCCGCGGCTCAACGAGCATGGCGCGGAGATTCTGAAGGAGATCGGATATTCCCCGGACGAGATCGCGGCCATGGTCAACGACGGCGTCACGCGTACGGGGCCGGAGTAGGGGGTAGAGATGACGACAACTCTCTCATCCGTCATTCCGGGGCGATGCGTTAGCATCGACCCCGGAATCTCGAGATTCCGGGCTCGGTCCTTCGGACCGCCCCGGAATGACGAGGAGGAGAGAGCATGAGCTTCATCACCGGCGTCGGCCTCACACCTTACGGCAAGCATGAAGGCTCGTCCTCGCTCGACCTGATGAGCCGGGCGGCGCAACTCGCGCTCGACGATGCCGGGCTCAAGCGTGCCGAGATCGACGGCGTCCTCTGCGGTTACTCCACCGTCTCGCCGCACATCATGCTGGCCACCGTCTTCGCCGAGCACTTCGGCATTCGCCCATCTTACGCGCATGCCGTGCAGGTTGGCGGCGCGACGGGGCTTGCGATGACCATGCTCGCGCATCACCTGGTCGAAGCCGGTGTCGCGCGCAATGTGCTCGTGGTCGCCGGCGAGAATCGCCTCACCGGGCAGAGCCGCGATGCCTCGATCCAGGCGCTTGCGCAGGTCGGGCACCCCGATTACGAGGTGCCGCTGGGACCGACCATTCCCGCCTATTACGGCCTCGTTGCTAACAGGTACATGCACGAATATGGCGTGACGGAAGAGGACCTCGCCGAGTTCGCGGTGCTGATGCGCGCCCACGCCTGCACCCATCCCGGCGCGCAATTCCACGATCCCATCACGGTCGCCGATGTCATGGCGTCGAAGCCGGTGGCGATGCCGCTGAAACTGCTCGACTGCTGCCCGGTGTCCGACGGCGGCGCGGCGTTCGTAATCAGCCGCGAGCGTACGGGGGAAGCGGGCGTGCGCATCCGCGGCTGCGCCCAGGCGCACACTCACCAGCACGTCACCGCCGCGCCCGCGCTCAGCGAGCTCGGCGCCGAGATCTCCATCGCGCGCGCCAAGGAGATCTCCGGTCTTGCGATTTCAGACGTGCGCTATGCCGCGATCTACGACAGCTTCACCATCACGCTCGCGATGCTGCTGGAAGACCTCGGCCTCGCCGGGCGCGGCGAGGCGGCCGCGCGCGTGCGCGCCGGCCATTTCAGCCGCGACGGCGCGATGCCGCTCAACACCCATGGCGGCCTGCTCAGCTACGGCCATTGCGGGGTCGGCGGTGCCATGGCGCATCTGGTCGAGGCGCATTTGCAGATGACGGGACGGGCGGCTCAGCGCCAGGTGCGCGACGCCTCGATCGCGCTGCTGCACGGCGACGGCGGCGTGCTCTCGTCGCATGTCAGCATGTTCCTGGAGCGGGTGCGATGAGCGAGCGTCTGGCGGACTGGACCAAGGGCGAGCACGCCATCACCTACCAGACCTGTGCGGCATGCGGCCATGTGCAGTATTTCCATCGCGCCTTCTGCGCTGCGTGCGGAACCGCCGATCCGCGCGAGGCGCGCGCCAGCGGCAAGGGCAGGGTCTACGCGACTTCGCTGGTCTGCCGCGCCGCCACGCCCGAGACGCGCGCCCACGTGCCCTACAACATCCTGCTGGTCGATTGCGCCGAGGGATTTCGCATGATGGCGCACGGCGAGAACGATCTGGCCATCGGTGATGCGGTCACTGCGAGCTTCAAGCCGTTCGCCGGAAAGCTCGTGCCGTTCTTCGCCAAAGAGAAATAGTGGGCTTGGATGCTCGGCTTCGCGCCGACCCGTTGGCTCCATCCGGGCTACAGGGACGAACAGTAGGATTCGTCATTCGGGGGCGGTCCAAGGGACCGAGCCTGGAACGGGATTCTGGGCCTGGCTTGTGCGAGAGCCACCCCGGAATGACGAAAACACTCTACGCAACTCTTGCTAACGCCCGTAGAACAAGATGCTGGCGATGACGAGCATCGCCGTCACCGCCAGCATATGCGCGAGCGCTCCCGAGGCCGCCCCCTTGGTGGCTTCCTTCATGCCTATTCTCCCTAGACTTGGGCGTGACTCATCGTTGCGCGCACTGCGCACCCGACGGTCAATTGTTTTTACTCGGAACACCCCTTGCGAGTATTCACCGTGATTTGTCCCCACACGGCGAATATCGACTGTGCCAAGGTCGATCAGCAATGCGGCGGCATTTTGACTCGATGATGTTGCTCTTGCGGTCTCGCAGCGAACGGTTTGCGGAAACTTTCCTCAACCGCGAAAAGTTTCACCGGAGCTTCCTGGGAGAACTCGCGGGTGCCTTGGGTGTGGCCATGGATTTGGCCTTCGAGGCCTCCATCAGCGCATCCCTGATGTTGGTGAGATGGCGCGTCATGGCGTGGCTCGCCTTGCGCGGGTTCCTCGCTTGAACGGCTTCGAAGATGGCCTCGTGATCGCTGCGCCACATGGGACGATAGTCCTCCATCTGCATGTGGTTGTGAATCTCCTGCCAGATGCCGGACTCGGTCTGTGCGCGCCACAGCGAGTCGCTGATCGACACCAGCGCGCCGTTTCCCGTCGCTTCGGCCAGCACCATGTGGAAGCGGTGGTCAGACGTGTCGGCCTCGCGTCCCTGCGCGTGTTCCCAGCGCATCATCGCAAGCGCTTCGGCGAGTTGCGCGAAGGTGGCCTCGGAGCCGCGCTGCGCCGCGATCGCCGCGATCTGCGGTTCGATGAGCTGGCGCGCTTCCAGATTCTCGAACGGGCCAAATCCTTCGAGCGCATGCACGTCAGGGGCTTCCTGACGACTGATCACATAGACGCCGCTGTTGCTGCGCACCTTCAGCATCCCGGCCATCGCCAGCGACAGGATGGCCTCGCGCACCGTCGGCCGCGACACGCCAAAAGTCTTCGCGAGATCGCGCTCTGCCGGCAGGCGCTGGCCGATCCGGTAACTCGCCTGGATCATCGCAGCAATGCGCCGAGCGACGATCTCGAAGCTGCGTTCGGGCTTGGATGGGGGATCGTGCAACATCTTCGTGCTCATCAGCTCTTTTTTTGAGTTTGACAAGCTGCGGCACGAAAGCCAAGCTGGTCAGACCAATTTGGACTGACCAGTTTCGCGCGACCGGGGTTGGGAATACTCCGTCGGTGGGACGATGGAGGCTGCGCGCGTGTTCGACAGCAAGCCGAATTCAGCCGAGGCGCGCGACATCGCGTTCCATCTGCACTCGCAGACCAATCCTCAGCGGCATGCAGAAATCGGACCGTTGATCATGGCGCGCGGCGAGGGCGTCCATGTCTATGACGCCAGCGGCAAGCGTTATCTGGAAGCGATGGCCGGGCTCTGGTGCACCTCGCTCGGCTTTTCCGAGACGCGGCTCAAGGCGGCGGCGCTTGCTGCCTACGACAAGTTCGGCTTCTACCACAGCTTCAATCACAAGACGCCGGACAACACGATCGACCTCGCCGAGAAGCTGGTCGAAATCTCGCCGATCCCGGATGCGCAGGCCTATTTCGCCACCTCCGGCTCGGAGGCCACCGAGACCATGGTGAAGCTCGCCTGGGTGTATCACGCGGTCCATGGCAAGCCCGGCAAGCGCAAGATCATCGCCCGTGATCGCGGTTTCCATGGCTCGACGATCGTTGCGGCCTCGATGTGCGGCTTGCCGCGCATGCACCGTGAATTCGGCCTCCCGCTCGACGGCTTCCTGCACACGCATTGCCCGGATGCCTATCGCGGCACGAGGCCGGGCGAGAGCGAGGCGGCGTTCGTCGACCGCCTCGCGGCCGATCTCGAAGCACTGATCATGGCCGAGGGACCGGATACGATCGCAGCCTTCATCGCCGAGCCGATCAACGCCGGCGGCGGCATCGTCGTGCCGCCGAAGGGATATTTTGCAAAGATCGAGGCGGTGCTGCGCCGTCACGACATCCTGGTGCTCGGCGACGAGGTGGTCTGCGGCTTCGGCCGCACCGGCAACTGGTTCGGCTGCGAGACGGTCGGCATGAAGCCGGACATGGTGGCGCTCGCCAAGGGCATCACCTCGTCCTACTTCCCGATGTCAGCCGTGTTGCTGGGACGTCCGATCCGCGATGCGCTCAGCGAGATGAACAAGGGCGGCGAGCTGTTCGGCCACGGTTTCACCAATTCCGGGCACCCGGTCGGCGCGGCCATCGCGCTCGAAACGCTGAAGATCTATCACGAGATGGATGTGGTGCCGCATGTTCGCCGCATGGGCGGCCGGCTCCGCGCCGGGCTGGAGCAGATCGCACGGGATTCGCGCATCGTCGGCCAGGTGCGGGGCGAGGGATTGATGATGGGGGTCGAGCTGGTCGCCGACCCCGCGACGCGGCAAGCCTTCGATCCCGCGCTGAAGGTCGGCGCGATGTTCGACGCGCTCGCGATCGAGAATGGCCTGATCATTCGCGCGATGGGCGACACGATCGGGTTCTGCCCGCCGCTGATCATCGACGACGCCGGAGTCGACGAGGCGCTCGACCTGTTCGCGAAAACCTTGTTCAGCGCCGAAGCCAGGCTTGCCGAGACACGTCCATCTGCGTAACCCGTTGAGGAGACCATAACATGCGCCGTCGAGACCTGCTCCGATCCACACTGGGCGCCGGTCTCGGCGTCGCCTTTGGCTCTGCTCTTGCGATGCCGCGGCTGGCCCGCGCGCAAGGTTCGCGCGTGCTGCGCTTCGTGCCGCAGGCCGATGCGGCGATCCTCGATCCGATGATCACCACGGGCCTGGTCAACCGGAACCACGGCTTCCTGATCTGGGACACGCTCTACGGCGTCGATGAGAAATTCCAGGTTCAGCCGCAGATGGTCGCCGGCCATACCGTCGAGAACGACGGCAAGCTCTGGACGATGACGTTGCGGGATGGCTTGAAATTCCACGACGGTGAGCCCGTGCGCGGCCGCGACGTGGTGGCGAGCCTGAAACGCTGGGCCTCGCGCGATGCGTTCGGCAATTCACTCTTCAACCTGGTCGAAGAAATCTCGGCACCCGATGACAAGACCGTACGCTGGCGTCTCAAGTCGCCGTTTCCACTCCTGCCGGAAGCGCTCGGCAAAGTGGGCGCCATCGTCGCCTTCATCATGCCGGAACGTCTTGCGCAGACGGACAGCGTCACGCCGGTCAAGGAGCTGATCGGCTCCGGTCCGTTCAGGTTCCAGGCCGATCAGCACGTGCCCGGCGCGCGCCTGGTCTACACGCGTTTCGACGGCTATGTGCCGCGCCCCGAGGGGACGCCGAGCCTGCTCTCCGGCCCGAAGATCGCGCATTTCGACCGGGTCGAGTGGCAGGTCATCCCGGACCCCGCGACGGCTGCGGCTGCGCTTCAGCAGGGCGAGATCGACTGGTGGGATCAGCCCATCGTCGACCTGTTGCCGAAGCTGAAGAGCAACAAGGCGCTGACTGTCGAACTGCTCGACCCGATCGGTAATGTCGGCGTGCTGCGCTTCAACCACACGCAGCCGCCGTTCGACAACCCGGCGATCCGCCGCGCGGTGCTCTCCGCCATCAGCCAGAAGGAGTTCATGTCCGCGGTCGCGGGAGAGGACACCAGTCTCTGGCGGGACAAGGTCGGCTTCTTCGCGCCCGGCGGCATCATGGCGAACGATGCCGGCATGGACGCGCTGACCGGCCCCCGCGATATCGCCGCCGCGGCCAAGGCCATCAAGGACGCCGGCTACAAGGGCGAGAAAGTGCTGCTGATGGCGCCGGGCGATTTCCCCGTCATCGGGCAGATGAGCGAAGTCGCGGCCGACCTGTTCCGCAAGCTCGGTTTCAATCTCGACTACGCGGCGATGGACTGGGGCTCGATGCTGCGGCGCATGGGCAACCGCGAGACGCCGGACAAGGGCGGATACAGCGCCTTCTGCACTTATTCCGCCGGCGTCACGCAGCTCAATCCTTCGGCGCATAACTTCATCCGCGGCAGCGGTGACAAGGCGACGTTCGGCTGGGCGAAGAGCGAGAAGCTGGAGCAACTGCGTGATGCCTGGTTCGCCGCGCCCGATGCCGCCGCGCAGGCCAGGATCGGCGTCGAGATGCAGAAGCAGTGCTTTATCGATGTCCCCTATGTTCCGCTTGGTGTCTTCTATCAGCCGACCGCTTACAAGAAGAGTCTGACGGGCATGCTCAAGGGCCTGCCGTTGTTCTGGAATGTGCGCGGCGCCTGAAGAAGGATTTTCGATGCTTCCGATCACCGGCTATGCGGACCGCTGGAGCGTGCGCTCCGGCGACGACATCAACTTCATGATCGCGGTCAAGGGCGGCGGCCGCTATTCGGCGCGGATCGCCCGAATCATCTGTGGTGACCCGAATCCCAGGGGACCCGGTTATCGCGAGATTCCGGTCAAGTGGGATCTCGAAGGCCAGCACGATGGCATCGAGCAGACCATCGCCAAGGGCTCCTGGGTCGATGTATCAGCACTGGCGTTGCCGGCAGGTCCGATCGCCTTTGCCGCGACCGTCTGGCCGACCCTGCTCGCCGCGGGCAAGCAGGCCGTGCTGAACTGGGCGGGCGCAGGCGGCTCGTTGACGCTCGGCGTCGGCAAGGCGGGCGCTTTCGCCCGGCTGGTGACCGGCGAGGGCACCTTCGAGGTCGAGACCGGCATCGCGCTGACCGAGCGGGCGTGGCACGACATCGCGTGCCTGTTCGATCCGGCGACCGGATCGCTGGCGATCGCACAGGCGCCGCGCAAGATCAGGCTCGACCGCGACGAGCGCGCGACGAAAATGCTGGGCGCGCCGCGCACCGCGTTGGCCGGCATGGGGGCCGTCGCGATCGCGGCGGAGCGCGCAGGGAAGGGCGTGGCCCGTCACTTCAACGGCAAGGTCGAACGTCCCCGCATCACCGATGGCGGCACGGGCCTCGACGGCATCATCGCCGCGCAAGCTTCCGGAACGGCGGCCGCGGCCATCGCCGAATGGGATTTTTCCATCGGCATTCCGACCGATACGGCAACCGATATCGGCCCCTTCAAGGCGCACGGCACCTGCATCAACCTGCCGACGCGCGCGATGACGGGCTCGCGCTGGACCGGCGGGGTGACGCATCGCTGGACGGAAGAGCCGAAGCTCTGGGGCGCGATCCATTTCCACGACGACGACATTGGCGATGCCGGCTGGCAGCCGTCGCTGACCTTCACCGTGCCCCAGGACTGGACGAGCGGCGTCTACGCGCTGCACCTCGAAAAGGATGGGGCGCGCGACAACATCGTCTTCTATGTCCGCGCCAGAATACCGGGTTCGCAGGCCAAGGTGGCGTTCCTCGCGCCGACCTTCAGTTACACGGTCTACAGCCAGTATCAGAAGAAGGGCAGGCAGGCCCTGATCACGGAACGTTCGCTGGCCTGGGGCGCGCTGGCACAGGCGCCGGACGGCCATCCGGAATACGGCGTCTCGCCCTACAATTTCCATTCGGACGGCAGCGGCGTGGTGATGTCGACCATGCGCCGGCCGTTGATCGACAAGCGCGTCAACCAGATCCATCTGGTCGATCCGAGCGACTATGGCTCCGGCCTCTACTGGATCTCCGCCGACAGCGCCATCACCGATCTCCTGACCCGCAAGGGCATCGACTTCGAGGTCATCACCGATCACGACGTCCATGCCGAAGGCGTCGATCTGCTGTCGAAATATTCCGTCGTTCTGACCGGCCAGCATCCAGAGTACCACACCCACGAGACGCTCGACGCGCTCAGTGCCTATCTCGGCAATGGCGGCCGCTTCATGTATCTCGGCGGCAACGGCTTCTACTGGAAGGTGGTGCCGCATGCGACAGGCACCTGGGCCTTCGAATTGCGACGCGCCGAGGGCGGCATCCGTCTCTGGGAAACGCTTCCCGGCGAGAGCTATCATGCTTTCGACGGCTCCTATGGCGGCCTTTGGCGACGGCTCGGCCGCCCGCCGCAGGCGCTGGTCGGCGTCGGCTTCAGTACGCAAGGGGAGTATATGGGCTTCCCCTACACCTTTCTCGACGGCGTTCTCGATCCCCGCGTCGCATTCATGCGCGACGGTATCGAGGTTCTGGCAAGGCCGGGCGCCAAGCTCGGCGAGCGCGGGTTCATGGGCGGTGGCGCCGCCGGCCACGAGCTCGACCGCGCCGACACGCGCCTCGGCACGCCGCATCATGCGATCATCATAGGCCGCGCCGTTCTCACCGATCCGACCTATCAGCCGGTCAACGAGGAGCGTTACGACCACACCTGGCCGGCCTCGCGGGAGGACATCATCCGCTCCGACCTGACCTTCTTCGAAACACCGAATGGCGGCGCGGTGTTTTCGGTCGGTTCGATGAATTTCATCGGCGCGTTGCCGGTCGATGGCTACAACAACGTGGCGGCCCTGCTGGTGACCAACATCGTCAGGCGCTTTGCCGATTCGACGCCGTTCCCGGTGCCGAAGGCCCCCGCGTAAGCAGGCCTATCGCATATGACAGCTGGAGACTGCCGGATGAACTCGGCCTGCATGGTTCGAGACGCCCGCTTTGGCGGGCTCCTCACCATGAGGGTCTGATATCTCGCCGCAAGACGCGACCTCGTCCTGAGGGCCCGCCGCAGGCGGACGTCTCGAAAGGATGGGCCGCAGGTGAGCTTTCAGCCACGATTTTCTTCAAATGCGATTGCCCTGCATAAGGGGGCGGCCTCACGCGACGATGTTGCTCTTGTGCCGGTGCGAGAATACTCTTGGGACGTCTACTCAAAAAAACGACAACAAGACCAAGCCCCAAGGTGACTGATGGCCCGAATCCTCTACAGCGACCCGATCAACGCGTCCGACCGCACCCGCGAAATCCTCGACAAGAACCGTCATGCCAATATCTTCCGCATGATGGCGCATTCGCCGAGCTACTTTGAGCAGTACTGCCGGCTCGGCGGCGCCATCCGCCATAAGGGCGAGCTCGATCCGATCGTGCGCGAGCTTGCGATCACGCGCACGGGCATCCTGTGCGAGGCGCCATATGAGATTGTCGCGCACAAGCGCATCGGCAAGAATGTCGGCGTCACCGACGAGCAGAACGAGGCGCTGGAGAACTGGCAGGGGGCGTCCTGCTTCAATGAGGTGCAGCGCGCCGCGCTCGCCTTCACCGACGAGATCGTGAAATTGAACAAGCCGACGGACGCCACCTTCAAGGCGATCGCCTCAAAACTGACGCCGGCCGCGCTGGTCGAGCTGCAGCTTTCGGTCGGCTTCTACATCATGACCTCGAAATTCCTCGAGACCTTCGAGATCGATCTCCAGCCGGTGACGGAAGTGGTGGGCTAGTTCGCAAGCAGCGGCGAGGGTTGCCGATGACAATCGATGAATATGCGGCTTGGGCTGCGACGATCGCGAAAGTCGATGAGCATCCGTCGAACGAGCGGTTGTCCTATCTTGGTCTTGGCCTCGCCGGCGAGGCCGGCGAAGTCGCCGATCACATCAAGAAGCTGTTGCGCGATGACTGGCTCGATCAGGCAGGTCTCGTCGATGAGCTCGGCGACGTCATCTATTATTGGGCCTGCCTGTGCGCGGCGACCGGCCAGCAGCCATCCGAATTGCTGAAGGCCAGCGCGGCGAAGATCACCCGGCGCCTGAGCGAGGCCGCGAGCCGCTAAGCTGTGCCGGCGGTGTCAGGTCGACGTCAAGATATCCACCTTGGCGTTGGCGACGATCAGGCGATCGGCCAGCAGCTGCGCCAAATTGCGCATGATGCGCTCGGAGGCCCGCGGGTGCTGCTTGCGGAAGCGCTCGAATGCCGCGAGAGGGACTTCGAAGGCGGTCGCTGCCATGTCGGCGAAGACGTCGGCGGAACGGGTGGCTTCCAGCAGCGCCATTTCGCCGAACGCCATGCCGGCGGTCAGGGTCGCCAGCCGCACGCCGTCGGGCAGGGTGACGTGGACGGCGCCGCTGCGCAGGAAGAACAGGGAATCCGCGGGATCGCCCGCTGCCACGATCCTGGCGCCGGATGGATAGGTGCGGATGGTGCAGAGCGATGCCAGATCGGCCAGCTCGTCGTCGCCGAGGCCGGCGAGCAGCGGCTGTTCGACGAGCTCGGTGGTCTCGTGAAAGTCGATCGAGCCGCCGTGGCGGTAGACGATCTGGTCTTCCGCCCATTCGATCGCGGTGTCGAGCAGGTAGAAGTCGCGCACGTTCTTCAGCTCGGCGGTCCACTCCCGCAACGTGTTCCATTCCTTCGAGGCGCGCTTGACGCCGGACAGGATCACGGTGACGTTCAGCGCGGCGAGCTCCTCGAAGGCTTCGGCCACCAGCCGCGCGCCCGCGCGCGTGGTGGAGGTGACGCGGTGCAGGTCGAACACCACGAATTGCGGCCGCGGCCGCGCCGCAAGCCGCCGCGAGACGTAGTCGACCGCCGAGAGCGACAGCGTGCCGACCAGCTCGATGATCCGCACCTCCTGCTCATGGGCGGCGAGGATGTCGCGCTCCTGCGCGCGGCGGACGCGCCGTGACGGGCTCTTGCCGATGTCGTAGTCGGCGATGACCGCGTTGCGCGCGTCGTCGCTGCGGTTGAGCATGTGCAGGTCGTAATGCGAGGACAGCGCCTCGCACACCTTGATGCCGCGCACGCTGTTGCCGTGCTTGTCGAGTTTCGGCGAGTAGCTGCCGAGGCCGAGACGGGCGGGCAGGGCGGCCAAAATCCCGCCGCCGACGCCGCTCTTGGCGGGAATGCCGATGCGGTAGATCCATTCGCCGGCATAGTCGTACATGCCGGACGACGTCATCACCGACAGCGTGCGCGAGATCGCGTAAGCGCTCATCACCTGCTCGCCCGTCACCGGATTGACGCCGCGGTTGGCGAGAGTTGCCGCCATCACCGCGATGTCGCGCGCCGTGACCAGCACCGCGCATTGCCGGAAATAGACGTCGAGGACAGCGGCGACGTTGTCCGAGATCACCGCATTGGTCTTCAGCAGATAGCCGATGGCGCGGTTGCGGTCGCCGGTCTGGCTTTCCGAAGTATAGACGGCCTCATCCACGGCGAGGTCGCGCCCCGCGAAACGGCCGAGCGCAAGGCGGATCTGCTCGAAGGCCTCGGCGCCCTTGCTCTCGTGGATCAGCCCGGTGCAGGCGATCGCGCCGGCATTGACCATTGGGTTGAACGGGTGGTTGTCGGCGTTGAGCCGGATCGAGTTGAAGGGATCGCCCGACGGCTCGACGCCGATCGCGCCCTCGACCTTGCCCGCGCCGAGCAGGTCCAGCGCCAGCGCGAACACGAACGGTTTCGACATCGACTGGATGGTGAAGGGCACCCGGCTGTCGCCGACCTCGTAGACATGGCCGTCGAGTGTCGCAAGGCTGATGCCAAAATGGGCAGGATCGGCCTTGCCGAGCTCCGGGATGTAATCGGCCACGGCGCCGGAGGTTTCGGCGGAGAACTCGTTGAGGCAGGTGTCCAGAAACCGCAGCAAAGGCGGCTTCGAGCGGGTCCAGGCGGAGGCGGGCGGCGGTGTCATCGCCTCTCTTGTGCAACGCAATCAGGGCACGCGCAACCCGTCGGGCATCGGGGGCTGCCGCCGGACCAGCAGAAGCGCGATCAAAACCGTGGGCACCAGGATCGCGAGGCCCAGAAGGGTGACCTGCATTTGCGACAGCGGCATGATCCCGCCGCCGGGGGTCGCCACGACAAAACCGCCGATCACCAGCAGCGCGCGGATCGGCCATTCCATCATGCCCGCGCCGCGGAGGTCGCCGACAAAAGCCTGGTAGCCCTGGATGCCGCCGCAGATGAAGACGATGCCGAAGCAGGCGAGCCCGGTGAGCCCGAATGCCTCCAGATAGGGGTTGCTGCCCTGGAGCAGCAGCGCTGGGTTGAGCACGAAGAAGAACGGGATGAAGTAGATGATGCTGCCGACCCACATCGATTCCCAGCCCGTCTTCATTGCGGGCGCGCCGGCGATACCGGCCGCCGCGAACGAGGCGATCGCGACCGGCGGCGTGATCGCGGACAGCATGCCCCAGTAGAAGATGAACATGTGCACCGCTATCTTGTTCAGCCCGAGCTTCTCCAGCGCGGGCGCGACCAGAATGGCGAGGAAGATGTAGCAGGAGGTCGTGGTCAGCCCGAGCCCGAGGATCAGGCTGGTGACCGCGCACATGATCAGCAGCAGAAAGGCGTCGCCGCCGGCGATGCTGAGCAGATCGTTGGCGAGGCTCGAGATCACGCCGGTCAGCGAGAACGCGCCGATCAAGAGGCCGCAGCCGGCGAGGATGGCGATCAGCTCGACGAAGGTCTTGCCGTTGAGCTCGAGGAAATGCAGCCAGCGCGCGCCGCCCCAGTTCTTGCCGGGAAAGAACTCGTTCAGCGCGGCCAGCAGGCACATGCCCCACAGCGCGGCGTTGAGCACGCCGAACCAGAACATCAAAGCCGTCGCCGCGATCGAGCCGGCGAGCACGAGCGTGTTGCCGAACTTCCACGGCGCTGGCCCCGACCATTGGTGCAGGATCACCAGCAGCACGGACGCATAGAACGGGGCGTGGCTCTCGCGCTTGAAGTAGAGCAGCATCACCACGAGCACGACGATCACGAACAGATAGTACCAGCCCTCCTTGAAGGCGTCCCAGAAGCGCGGCAGCTCGGCGCGCGGAAGGCCCTTCAGCTTGTGGCGGGCGGCATAGGCGTCGACCTGCGCGAACAGGCCGACATAATAGAGGATCGAGGGAATGGTCGCGGCGAGCGCGACGTCGGCATAGCCGGTGTTCATGAACTGCGCCATGACGAAGGCGGTGGCGCCGAGCACCGGCGGCGCCAGCACCGCACCGGTCGAGGCGCAGGCCTCGATCGCGCCGGAATAGGACGGCGTGAACCCCGTCTTCTTCATCGCGGGGATCGTCATCGTGCCGGCCGTGAGCACGTTGGAGACGATGCTGCCGCCGACGGTGCCGAGCAGACCGGAGGCGAACACGCAGACCTTTGCGGCACCGCCGCGGAAGGTGCCGCACATCGCGAACGCAATGTTGATGAAGAATTTTCCCGCGCCCGTCATCATCAGCGCAGTGCCGAACACGAGGAAGCCGATCACGGTGTCGGCAAAGGCCTGGATCGGGATTCCGAGCAGGCTTTCGCCGGACAGCATGTGATAGGCGATGGTCTGCTGCAGCGTCGACTGCGTGCCGCGGAACGGGCCGAGCCAGGTCGAATCCGCAAACAGCGGATAGAGCGTGAACGGCAGCACGCTCAGCAGCAGGCTCCAGCCGCCGGTGCGGCGCAGCGCCTCCATCAGCACGAACCACATCACGAGGCCGGCGGCGATGACGTTGGCCGGGGCGCCGTCGAACTCCCAGCCGGATTGCGCGGCCTTGCGGATGTTGAGCATCAGCCAGATCGCCGCACCGAAGGTCGCCGCGAACAGCGCGAGGTCGTACCAGGGGATGCGGTCGAGCGGCGCCTTCTCCGATCCCGGGAAGATCAGGAAGGTGAATGGCAGCATCAGCGCGATCAGCAGGTAGAAATATTCGGTGTTGAGCTGGGTGTAGTCGATGAAGAACCGCAGCGAGAATTGCTGGTTGACGCAGAGCAGGATGGTGGCGGCCGTGGCTGCCATCAGCACCCAGCGCCACGCGCCCTTCAAGGTGCGGACGCGCGTGACCTCGGCTTCCTGCAGATCGGCGGCGGCGCCGAGATGCGGATCCTCGAATTCGACTGGCTTGCGCTGCGCTTGCGGGTCGGTGGTGGAAACAGACATGATCGATCCCGCGCGTGGGCAGCTAACCGCTGACTAATGCAAATGGCTTTTGGTTGAATCGATAGGGCCGCGGGCTCCTCAACCTCTCCCGCTTGCGGGAGAGGTCGGCGCGCAGCGCCGGGTGAGGGCTTTCTCCTCTGGGGGAGTCTTTCTGCGGAGACACCCTCTCCCCAACCCTCTCCCGCAAGCGGGAGAGGGAGCGCACCTCGCGTGTAGCAACGAACGAGCCCATCTCGCCCTAATCCTCAAACCCGTTCGGCATGTCGGCCTTGGCCAGCGCTGCGGCGCGGGCCTTCATCCAACCGTCGAGGAACGCCTTCTCGTCCGACGGCGGATTGGACTTGCCGTACTCGGTCCAGGCGGTAGCTAACACCTCCTGGCGCTTGAACAGCTYGTTGTTGTGCGCCTCCTGGGCGTCGCTCCATTGCCCGGCTTCCTTCAGCGCCTTCACCGCGCCGGGATGCACCGGCACCACCCAGTTCTTGGTCTGCCGGTCGGCGGCGAGCCCGCCGGCGCCGGGCGCGGAGTCCTTGTAGGCGTCGTAGTTCACGATCATCGCCTTGGTGATGGCGTAGACCTGGTCGGCCGGTTGCGCGGCGTAGGTCACGAAGATCGGGTAGGGGTAGTTGCCGAGCTCGATCGGCTTGTCCGGCGAGATGCCGGCGCCGCAGGTGGCAAGTTGCGGGAAGAAGAACGAGCCGACTTTCTGCATCCGCGCCCAGCCTTCCTTGTCCTTGGCCGGCAGCGGCGGCCAGATCAGGCCGCGCGGCGAGGTCTCGGCCTCCTTGGCGGGGCCGGTGATGGTGGTGCCGAAGGCGGCGTCGGTGTCGTTGTTGATCAGGCCCTTCCACATCGCGCCGTAGCTGGCGAACTCGACGATCCTGACGTCCTTCTGCGTCAGCCCGGCGAAGGCGAGCACCGCGAGCGAGTTCTGGTTCAGCGCCGGCGAGCCGACGACAAATCCGACGCGCTTGCCTTTCAGGTCTTTCAGATCTTTCACACCGGTATCGGCGGCGACGCCAAGCGAACCGCAATTGCAATCGACGCTCGAGAGCATGATCTGGAGCGGCTGCGGGCCCCATTCCCTGGCTCCGAACTCGAACACGCCTTCCTGCGCGAAATAGGTCCCCGATCCCATCGCCGCCGACACGGCACGCTTGGCGCGCAGCGGCGCAAGCCGCGCGACGTCGTTGCCTGCGGGGAGCACGCGCACGTCGGTGCCGTATTTGTCCTTCATCATCTTGCCGACGCCGACCGCGATGTTGAAGCCCGCGGTGCCGGTGTCATAGGCGGTCAACGTCAAGGTTGCCGGCAGCTTGACGTCTTCGGCGAACGAATAGCGTGTAGACGCAAAAGAAATGCCCGCAACCAAGGCAGGCGCGAGCACGAGCAGCCCACGAAGCATGTTCCCCTCCAATGATCATCGCGTTTGCCGCGAAGATTTTCGTTCTTTGTTTGAAACAGATTTTTATTGAGACAGATCATGTCATCGCGATCAAGCGATGGCAACGCCGTACCGCGAAGGCGGGAAGTAGGCTGACAGATTGTCGCGGAAACTACGGATAATGCAGTCAGCTCGCGACGATCGCGATGGCCTGTCCTTCGGCAACGACGTCGTCGAGCTTGACGAGAAGTGATGTGATCGTGCCGCTCGCGGGCGAGGGCACGGGTATCTCCATCTTCATCGCCTCGACCACTACAACGTCGTCGCCATCCGCAACAGTTCCTCCAACTTGCACGGGAGTTGCGCAGATGCGGCCCGCAACTTCAGTGACGATCTTTATTTCTGGCATGCCAATCGCCTTTTTGTTGTGGTGGCAAAATGCCTGAGGTAGCTTCGTCTGCAAGCGGAATTTAATTCCGCACAGCGGAACAACTGGTAGGGAACATGGGACGACGTTCGGAGCGGTTGAGTAGGCAAGGAGTCCTCGCCGGTGATGCCGGTGAAGGTGATGTCATCCAGGTGGTCTCGCGCGCGTTCGACGTGTTGCGATGCTTCGAGGGGCACGAAGCCCGGCTCGGCAATCTCGAGATTTCAAATCGCTGCGGTCTGCCGCGCTCGACGGTGTCGCGGCTCACGCACACGCTGACGCGGATGGGCCAACTGGTCTACCTGCCGCGCGATCAGAAGTATCGCATCGGCCCGAGCGCTGTTGCGATGAGCGCCTCGATGATGAAGGGCGCGCAACTGCGCAGCATGATCCGGCAGCGGCTCCAGGAAGTCGCCGAGCAATTGCCGGGCACGGTCGGCTTCGTCGTCCCCGATCGCTTCCACCTCGTCTATCTCCAGTTCGCGCGCTCGGCGACCGCACTCGGTCTGCACGAGGGCACCGGCAGCCGCATCTCGATGGCTTCGACCGCCGCGGGCGCGGCCTACACCGCGGCGCTGGCGCCTGAGATCGGCGATGCCTTCATCGCGGAGATGGAACGGGAAGCTCCCGAGGCTGCCAAGATCCTGAAGCCCCGCATCGAGGCCAACCGGCAGTCGCTGCGCGAGCACGGCTATGTCGTGGCCTGCGGCCTGTGGAGCCCGCACATCAATGGGCTCGCGGTGCCGATCTGGTCGCCGCAATATCAGACCTTCGTGGTCATCACGATCGGCCTGCTGTCGGCGATGTATGATGAGCAACGGCTGCATGCCGAGGTCGCGCCGCTGATGGTCGCGCTCGGCCGCTCGCTCGGCAGCCTGCTCGAAGGCGCGGAAGGCGACGTCTTCAACAACCGTATCTCGCGTAAACCGGTCGCGATGGCCGTGCATAACAATAACAAGCCGATCAATTCGGAGGGAGTGAATGAACTGGAAGCCGGAACTCGACGAGCTCGCCCGGCGCGAAGCCTTCGCGCGGGAGATGGGCGGCGTTGACAAGGTCAAGCGACAGCATGACCAGGGCCGGCTGACTGTTCGGGAGCGTATCGACGGACTGATCGACAGAGGCAGCTTTCACGAGATCGGTGCCGTCTCCGGCATCGGCGAATACGATCCAGCGGGCGAGCTGAAGCACGTGACGCCGGCGAACTGCGTGTTCGGCCGCGGCAAGGTCGACGGCCGCACCGTGGTCGTGGTCGGCGATGATTTCACCGTGCGCGGCGGCTCGGCGGATGCCTCGATCTCGGCCAAGCCCTTGATGGCGGAAGAGATGGCGCACGACTTCCGTCTGCCCATCGTCCGCATTATCGAAGGCTCCGGCGGCGGCGGCTCGGTCAAGACCATCGAGACCAAGGGCGCGGCCAATCTGCCCGGCGGCGTTGGCGGCACGCGCTGGTATCGCTTCACGACCGAAAACCTGTCGCGCGTACCCGTGGTCGCGCTGGGGCTCGGCTCGGTTGCGGGCCTTGGTGCCGCGCGCCTTGCCGCCAGTCACTACTCCATCATGACAAGGAAGTCCGCGATGTTCGTCGCGGGGCCGCCGGTGGTGAAGGCGCTGGGGCAGGACCTCTCGAAGGAGGAGCTCGGCGGCGCCGATATCCAGACCCGCGCCGGCGCGGTCGATCACGCGGTCGATACGGAAGAAGAGGCGTTTGCCTGCGCGCGGCGCTTCCTGTCCTATCTGCCGTCGTCGGTTTACGAACTGCCGCCGACCTTGCCCTGCACCGACAATCCGGAGCGCACCGAAGAGGCGCTGATGAACGCGGTGCCGCGCAACCGCAAGCAGGTCTACAAGATGCGACCGATCATCGAGCAGGTCGTGGACAAGGGCTCGTTCTTCGAAGTCGCAAAGAATTTTGGCAAGCCGATCATCGTTGGCCTCGCGCGGCTCGAGGGCAGGGCGGTGCTGCTGCTCGCCAGCGACAGCTTTCACTATGGCGGCTCCTGGACGGCGGATGCCTGCCAGAAGGTGGTGCGCTGGGTCGATTTCGCCGAGACCTTCCATCTGCCGATCGTCTATCTCATGGACTGCCCGGGCTTCATGATCGGCCTCGATGCCGAGAAGGCCGCCACCATCCGCCACGGCGTCCGTGCCATGGCGGCGGTCAACCAGACCACGGTGCCGTGGTGCACGGTGATCCTGCGCAACGCCTTCGGCGTCGCCGGCGTGGTGCATCAGCCCGCCGACCGCTTCTCGATCCGCTACGCCTGGCCCTCGGCCTATTGGGGCTCGCTGCCGCTCGAAGGCGGCATCGAAGCGGCCTACCGCGCCGACATCGACGCGGCCGAGGACAAGGCGGCCAAGCTGAAGGAGATCGAGGATCGCCTCAACAAGCTCCGCTCGCCGTTCCGCTCCGCCGAAAAGTTCTGGGTCGAGGAGATCATCGACCCGCGCAAGACGCGGTCGCTGCTGTGCGAGTTCGCGCGGCTGGCCGAGCCGCTGCGGAAGGCAGGACCGCCGGAGAACATGACGATCAGGCCGTAGGCTCAATCGTTGCGAACTGCAACCTGGGGACCGGTCTAATTCAAGAAGCGCTTCGTTTCCTAAGTCGTCCCGGCCCCCGTGCGCAATTGCGCACTAGGCCGGGACGACATTGAGGTGGTGGTTCGCACCACAGTCCCGGGCCGACCGGGCCCAATCTCGATGAACCCGTTTATGCCGCGTTAATGATGCTTTCTCAATATGACACATATGGATCCGCTGCGGTCCCTGTTTCTGGGGTGCCCGTAAGCGTTGATTAAGACGGCTATCGCCATATTCCGCCCGTGACGAGCGAGTGGTCGGCGGCAGGGTCTGACAATCTTCGCCCGTCACTGGTGTTTGGGAAAATGTCTCGGCCGCAACGACGGCAACCAGGGTGAAGGCATGCTCCGCCGCGTAGTGCTTCGTTTCGCGAGAGACCGGAAGGCGAACGTCGCCATTATCTTCGCGCTCATGATGGTCCCCACCATCTTTCTGCTGGGGATGGCGCTCGACTATACGCTCGCCCTGCGCAAGCGGGAGCAGTTGAACGCGGCTGCCGACGCCGCCGCGATCGCGGCCGTGCGGCCGGCGATGCTGACGCAGAGCGACACCACCATCGTCAAGGCAACCGCCGAAGCCGTCTTCGCAGCGAAGGCGAATCTTCCCGGACTGTCCGCGACCCCGACACCGACGGTCACCGTCACCGATTCCGGTCTCGCGCGGACCATCACGGTTTCCTACACCGCGCAGTCCGTCAACAATTTCCCCGGCGTTCTCGGCAAGCAGACCTGGCAGGTCGCCGGTTCCGCGACGGCGAAGGCGTCGAGCGCGCCCAACATGAATTTCTATCTGCTGATGGACGACTCGCCGTCCATGGGGATCGGCGCGACCGCGACCGACATCAGCAATCTCATCAAGTACACCGCCCCCGCGTACCAGGCAGCAGGGGCCTCGCAGAATTGCGGCTTCGCCTGTCATCAAACCAATATCGGTCACGATGGCGGAACCAAGGATAACCTCGCGATCGCGCGCGCCAACAATATCACGTTGCGGATCGATCTCGTGACGAATGCCGTCAACCAGTTGCTCAATACATGGTCGAACTGCCCGCAGTCGGGCGTTTCGGGGGGCGTCATGCAGTGCATGTCGGCGTTGAACAACACCACCTACAAAGCGGCGCTCTATTCGTTCGACTTGAGCTTGAACACACTGGCCGCGCTGACCACCCCGACACTCGCCGGGACCCAGGTTTCCAGCATCTCGCTGATGGCGGTCGCCTACCAGAACTGCGTCGTTGTGACGACCAACTGCAAGACAGACAACGGCACGGATATCGCCGGTGCGCTTAAGACCCTCAACGGCATCATGCCCAATCCCGGGCTTGGCAGCAACGCGACGGGAGATACGCCGCAGGAAGTGGTGTTCCTTGTCACCGACGGCGTCGAGGACAAGATCGTCTCGGGCGCTTCAGCCTGCCCCAACGCGAGCCTCGCCTCCAACAATCGATGCCAGCAGCCGCTCGACACGACGATGTGCACGACCATCAAGAACCGGGGCATCAAGATCGCGGTGCTCTACACGGAGTATCTGCAACTTATCGCCAATCCCGCCACCGGTATCCAGAAAACGGACAACTGGTACATGACCTGGATCGACAAGTACGACCAGCCAACCTCAACGACAGGCCAGATCGCACAAAATCTGCAATCCTGCGCGTCGCCGGGTTTCTACAAGAGTGTTCAAAATGGCCAGAACATTTCCGACGCCCTGACGGACCTCTTCATCAAGGTTGCGTCAAGCACGGCCAACCTTGTGCAATAGAGAGCGCGCCATGACCGGACCGGACATCGCAACGACGAAGAGGCGCCGCAATCGCTGTGCCGCCTTCGCTCGGGATAGCAAGGGTGCCACGGCTGTCGAATTCGCGCTCGTTGCCGCGCCGTTCCTCGCGCTCATCATTGCGCTCATCCAGACGTTTCTCGTGTTCTTTGCCCAGCAGTTGCTCGAATCCGTGGTGCGCCAATCGAGCCGCCTGGTCCTGACCGGGCAGGTGAAGGATCAGGCGCTGACGCAGGCGGCATTCAAGCAGAAGGTCTGTGATCAGGTCGTGATTTTCTTCAGCTGCGGCGGCCTGATGGTCGACATGCAGGTTGCCACGACGTGGTCTACGGCGAACACGGCGATGCCGACCCTGACTTTCGACAGCAAGGGAGCGGTCACGAACAGCTGGCAATTCAATCCCGGGGACATCGGCGATATCGTCGTTCTCCGGGTGATGTATGTGTGGCCGGTGATGCTCGGGCCGCTCGGCTTCAATCTCTCGAATATCTCGGACGGCAACCGGCTGATCATGGCGTCTGCCGCGTTCCAGAACGAGCCATAGAAGGACATCGCTATGATCGCCGGCCTGTCGTTTCGCGCGCGGGGCTTTTGCACCGACGTTAGTGCCGTGGCGGCGACGGAATTCGCCATCGTGACGCCGTTCATGCTGGTGCTTTACATCGGCGGCGTGGAGCTGGGAAACGGCCTGGCCATGAACGTCAAGGTCAGCGCAACGGCGCACAGCGTCGCCGACATGGTGTCGCAGAACACGTCGGTTAGTACGACCCAGATGAACGGCATCCTTGCGGCTTCGACGGCCATCATGGCGCCTTATCCGGTCAAGAACGGCAGCACGTCGCTGATGACGATCACGGTCTCCGGCGTCTCGACCGACAGCACCGGCAAGGCGACGGTTCAATGGAGCACGTCGACCACACCCTCGGCGGCGAGAGCCGTGGGTCAGCAGCTGACCTTGTCCGCGTTCACTGCGGCCGACCCGAAGAAAGCCGACAATGCCAACATCTCGCTCATCCTGAGCGAGGTGTCCTATGACTACACGCCCAACCTCGGCTACACGATCGCCGGCACCGTGAAGCTGACAGACAGCTATTATCTGTTCCCGCGTTGCTCGACCAACAGCCCGGCCAACTCCAGCTTTCCGTACTACGACGTGAAGTATTCCGCGTCGACGACGACGTGCACGTGCATCCAGCATCTGCAACTGAAGACCTGCTAGCTGCGCCGTCGCCCGCCATCCATGAGGCTGCGTTCGATCAAACGATAGGCCGCCTCTGACAGCGTGGGCTTCGCCGCTTGGCGCTGCGCCCATTCGGCATTCGTCGCAGGTGCGTTGCCAGCTCCGCGTATCAGAGCCGAGTCAAAGCGATCCATTGTCCTCCGGAAACCCTGCAACCACACGACGCGTGGGCCGCTGGGATTTCCGGTGAGTGGTGTGGGCACATGCAGCCATTTTCGGCCGCCGTTTAGGCCCAATTCAGTCAAATTATTATCGGTTGCTCATTGTCAGGGGCAGGACCGTACGAACCGGAGTCCTGCAATGTTCAAGTTAGTCCTTTCTGCGTTCCTCGTTTTTGCCTGCTCGACCGCTTCGGAAGCGCGCACCTACCGCACCACCCAGGCGCCCGAATGCAATGTGACAATGCCCTGCGACTTCTCGTATTCGCAACCGCGCCGCGACGGCGTTTCGCGGCACGCCTTGCAAACGCTCCGCTCGACACAACTCACGATGGCCTACGATGGCAGCGCCGCCACGGCGGTGAATGTCTCCGGCGGCCAGGTCGTCGGCGGACGACCGGCCGGTTGTCCGTCGTCCTTCTGCGGCTGCGGCGCAGCGCTGCGCGTGTTCGGTCGCATCATGCCGGAATTGAATCTGGCAGCCAACTGGCTGCGCTTTCCACGGACATCGCCGGCACCGGGAATGGTTGCTGCACGGCGAGGGCACGTCTTTGTCCTGGAGCAGCACCTCGAGGGAGACATCTGGATGGCGTATGACGCCAACTCGGGTGGACGCGCAACGAGACTGCACGCGCGTTCATTGCGGGGTTATACGGTCGTCAACCCGCGCGGCGGCGCGGTGACGTGAGGACGAGCGGACATCAAGGCGACGTGTCAGGCGATGAGGCGCGAGGGAGCGGAGCCTGCAACCGGCTCCGCCCCGGCGACGTCGGCGTCCGATTTCCGGCAACAACAAAGACGTCAGTTCGGACAGGGTTGTCCGGCGGCTCCCCACAGAGCCATGTCCTTGACATGATCCTCGAACGTCCCCGGCGGCGTCGTGCGACCTGCTCCGGGGGCCCACCCGCGAGGGATGAAGCCGTTCAGGGACGCATCGTGCCGCAGGTGTTCGACGAGACCCGCCGCGTCGCGACCGCCATTGCGTTTGGGATCCTTCAGTTGCGCGCAAATCTCAGCGCCACTCTTGCCGAACCAGATGAAAGCCACTGGAGCGAGCTGCCAGTCGATGCCGGCGCGCGGCGGCGCCGGCGCCGGATCGTTGGCCTGGGTGGAGGTCATGTGACAGGTCGAACAAGGGATCGCCTCGGCGCCGATGCGGCTCTCTCCGCCATGGATATCCATGCCATGCACGCGGGGCCTGGTTTCGCCTGCCGGCGTCCATATCGGTATGGCCTTGGCGTCGACGTGGCAGTTGGCGCAACGTGGATGTGTCACCACGGCCTCAATCCTCTTCCAGGCGTCCAGCCCTTCGGCGCGGCTGACGCTGCCCGGCGGCGGCGCGCCCTTGGCGGCTTCGTTCTTGGCCGCGACAATCCCCGTGAGGGCCGCAATTGATGAAGCCGCAAGGGCGACCGCGATCAGTGATCTCTTCATGGCTTGCCCTCACACGAAATCGACGAATTTGTTGAAGGGCATTTCGCGGATGCGCTTGCCGGTCGCGGCGAAGATCGCGTTGGCGAGCGCGGGGGCGGCGGGTGGAACAGGCGGCTCTCCGACACCTCTCACCTTGGGATCGTTCTCGAGCCCGCGAACCTCGATGACCGGACATTGGTAGATCCGCATGGCTTCGTGATGGTTGTAGTTGGTCTGCTGCACCGCGCCCTTTGCGTAGGTGAGTTCGCAGTTGATGGCGTGGCCGAGCCCCCAGACGACTCCTCCCTGCACCTGGTTCTCGAAATTGACGGGATCCATGATCTTGCCGACGTCGACCGCGACCCAGACCTTGTCGATCCGGATTCCTCGCTCCGTCTTCGTCACCTCGACCACTTCGGCCGTCGGTGTCCCGAACGACTCGACGAAGGCGACGCCCCGCCCTCGGCCGTTGCCGAGCGGTCCCTTCCAATCCGACATCTGTGCGACCGTCTCCAGCAATTTGCGGTAATGCGGAACGGTGCACATCTCGATGCGCGCCTTCATCGGATCGAGGCCCGCCGCATGGATCAGCTCGTCAATGAAGCTTTCGGTGAAGAAGCCCGATGTCGAGGCGCCGACCGACCGCCACGTGGTGCACGGCGATAGACCCTGCGCCTCGTAGCTCGTGGCCCGGAAATTGGGGATGTCGTAGTAGACATTCCACGTGCCGACGGCCAATTGAGGATCGGGATCCTTCGAGGGAGTGCCCATGCGCTCGAGCAGCCCCTTGAACGGAGCCGTCGATGCCAGTTGCAGGTCGGCCGCAACGATCTTGCCCTTGGTGATGCTCCCTCTGTGGCGGGCAATCGCAATCTGCCGCGGAATGTCCTGGAGGAAATCCTCCTCGCGCGAGAACACGAGCTTGATCGGCGTTCCCCGCATCTGATTTGCGATCTCGGCGAGGACGCGGACGTTCTCGAACTCGAGACGGTGTCCAAAACTTCCACCGGCCCATTGATTGTGAAAGGTGACCTGTTCCGGCTTGAGACCGATCGCCGTCGCCGCGATGTACTGCACGGCCTGAGGGCTCTGATGGCTGACCCAGATCTCCATCCCTGCGTCGGAGACGAGGCCGATCCCGTTGAGCGGCTCCAGCGGCTGATGGGCCACGTAAGGCGCGCGATACTCGGCCTCGACGAGCGTGCCACTTTTCAACCCGGCCTCGACATCGCCGATCTTCCGCCACTCCTTGCCCAGGAATTCAGGCTTGAACGAGGATTCCAGAACCTTCCAATGGTCGGCCTGCTCCGCGGGATACGCTGAGGGTGCCCACTCGCAAGTGATGGCATCGACCGCCTTCATCGCATACCAGCTGTTCGTCGCGATCACCGCAACGCCATTCTTGATCTCGAGGATCTTCTTGACCCCCGGCATCGATCGCGCCTTGCTGGCGTCGAATGATTTCAGCGGCTGGCCCTTGCCGGGGTTCAGCTTGACGGAGGCATACATCATGCCCTCCATCTTCTGATCGATGCCGAATTTCAACTCGCCCATGACCTTCGCGCGAACGTCGAGGCGCGTCATCGGCTTGCCCAGCAAGCGCCATTTCGAGGGATCGCGCGGCTTGGCATCGAGCACCGGCGGAATCTTGGCGGCGTCCGCCGCGAGATCGACGTAGGCGATCCTGGTGCCGTTGGGCAGGATCACGTGGCCCGATTGGGTGTGGAGGTCCGCCACAGCGACACCCGCGCGTTTTGCCGCGGCGGCCTTCAGCGTCTCTCGCGCGACGGCGCCGGCAACGCGCAACTTTTCGTAGGTATCCGGGACCGTGCTTGACCCGCCCGTCATCTGCAGGCCGGACTTTCTGAGCCATTCGAGCGCGGCCTCGCGTGCCTGTTCGGCAGCCGGGCTTTGGTCCGCCGCCAGGAACGGCGCAAGCTCTTCTGCGAAGCCGGTGTTGAAGTAGGCGGGGCTCGGCCCCGCAAAGCGAATTTCGAACTGGCCGGGATCGAGGTCCATCTCCTCGGCAATCATGATCGGCTGCACGGAGCCGACGCCCTGGCCGATGTCGGCGTGCTGCGCGATGAGCGTGATTTTTTCCGGGCTGATCTCGACCCATGGATTGAAGCTCACGGAGTTCGGCCCGAGGCCGGCGGCCAATGGATTGTCACTGGCCGTGGTGGCCGCTTCAGCGTTGCCATAAGAACCAAAGGCGATGCCGCCGGCGATGGCGGCGGAACCAAAAACAAAGGCCCGGCGGGAAAGAGTCTGCATGTGGCCCATCTCACTTCACCGCCATTTTGGCGGCCGCCGCATGGATCGCCGCGCGAATGCGCGGATAGGTACCGCAACGGCACAGATTGCCGGACATCACCTGATTGATCTCGTCGTCGGTTGGCTTGGAGACGTGTTCAAGAAGCGAAATGGCCTGCATGATCTGGCCGGTCTGGCAATAGCCGCACTGCGGGACCTGATGTTCGATCCAGGCCTGTAGAACCGGGTGCTGGTCTCTGTTGTCCAGGCCTTCGAGCGTGACGACCGACTTGCCCGCGATCTCGCCGATATGCGCCTGACAGGATCGGACAGCCTTTCCGTCGATCCGGACGGTGCAGGCGCCGCATTGCGCGACCCCGCAGCCGTATTTGGGACTTGTGACGCCGAGCTCGTCACGCAGCACCCAAAGCAGGGGCATCTCGGGAACGACGTCAACCTGATGCTTGGTCCCGTTCACCGTGAGTTCGATCATGTCGATATATCCCCTAACGGATCTGGTCGGCACAACAGCACTGCCCGATGCAGGCTGAGCAGTATTTCCGAATCCTGCGGGATCATGCGCAATCCCTGCGGGATGCCGTATCGGGACGATCGGCTTTCACGTCGGCCTGGCCGCAGCACAATTCCCGATACTGCCCCGGCGTCAGACTTGCGGCCTTGCGGAACACGCGCGTGAAATTGGCCTGAGAGCCGAAACCGAAATCAAGGGCAATTTCGACCAGGGACAAACGGTCGCGTGCAAGTTCTTGCCGGGCAGCCTGGACGCGGCGATCAGTCACATAGCGGTGCGGTGACAACCCGGTCGCCTCGCGAAACAGCCGTGAAAAATGATAGGGGCTGAGGCAGGCCTGAGCCGCCAGATCCTCGAGCCTGATGTCGCCACCAAGACAAGCCTCGATATAGTCCAGCACGCGCTGGAGACGCCTGGGTTCGAGCGACGGCGACTTGTCGGGCGCGCGCCAGCGGTCGATCGTATAATTCCCGAGAAGATGCGCCGCCAGCGCGACCTGGATCCCTTCCACGAACAGCGCGTCGGTCGGCTGTCGCGGGCGATAGAGCAGATCGCGAAGGGGCGAGCAGATGTGGAAGAGCACCTGGTCCGCCAGACCGTGGGCGTAGGCAATCTCAACCTTGGCCGGATCGATATCAAAGTCCGCGAGGGCGCTCTGGTCCAGCAGCGCCGGGGGAAGATAGAGATGAAGACATTCCATCCGGTCCGAAAGCTCGAGATGGCTCTCCTGCGTCCCCACGGGGACGAGATAGCTCATGCCCGGCCGCGCGAGGCTGTTCTGGACTTCGCCGTTGCCGGCCCGGCGCACCATCCCGCCGCCTGACAGCAGCATGACGAGCTCGGTGCAAATCGGGACGGGCGTTGCCTGGCGCCCCGCCTCGAACTTGCGATGCTCGATGCTCAGTCCCGGCCAATCGCTGGCCTCCGCGAGCTTCTCGCTGTTCTGATATTTCTGATCTCCATGCGTCACGAGCGCCATCATGACCTCCGCTTCAGTTGCGGCGAATCCCGGCCCCGCATCGCGAGCGAGCGATCATTCCATCCGGTGGTGAGTTGCGGCCCCGGCCGCCGCCACGCCGTTGCGAATGTCTCACAGGCCGCTGTGGCGAAGTCCAGAGGCGGTGCGGTTAAAAGAGGTAAAAGGCAAGCAAAGCAAAGGCTTGGAGCCAGGCAAGATCGGCTTCGAGAGCTCGTCTCGCCGCGGATGAGCAAGATGCGTCCGCCATCGCGCAGGAATCGGAAATACCGCACCGCTCGCGTGATCTAGTGGAGGGCTCATCGACGGCGATGCCGCCGCATCGAGGATTGGAGCCAGTATGAAGCCGCTTATCTCCGCGCTTGCCGCAATGTCGATCGCAACGGCCCAGGCCGCCACCGCGGTCGCGGCCGAAAGAACCGTTTCCATCGTCCTTGTCCACGGCGCCTTCGTCGATGGCTCGGGCTGGAAGGACACCTACGACATCCTCTCGGACGCGGGCTATGAGGTGCTCGTCGTCCAGCAGCCGACGATCACGCTTCGTGACGATGTCGCGGAGACCGAACGCGTGATCGCCAAGGCGCGGCATCCGGTCATTCTCGTCGGGCATTCCTATGGTGGAATGGTCATCACGGAAGCAGGCGACAATCCGAAGGTTCGCAGCCTCGTCTATCTCGCGGCATTTGCTCCCGACGCCGGGGAGTCGGTCAGCACGCTGGCGGAAGCACCGGCGCCGGCCGGAGAGCACAAGGCTCCGCTTGTCGCCGAAGGCAATTATCTCCTCGTCGAGCGCGATAAATTCCCCACCTCGTTCGCGGCCGATGTCGACGCGGCCACGACCCGCTTCATGGGGGCTGCGCAACTGCCCTGGGGATTGCAGGCGGTGCAGACCAAGGTCGATCGCGTGGCCTGGAAGGCGAAGCCGACCTACTACATGGTGACGAGCGAGGATCACATGATCCCCCCGACCGCACAGCGCACCATGGCCAAGCGCTCGGGCGCGAAAGTGGCGGAGCTAAAAAGCAGCCACGCGGTGATGCTGTCGCATCCGCGCGAGGTCGCGGCGTTCATCAGAAGCGCAGACGCCGAGTGAGACCGATCGCGCCGCGCCTGGATGGCTTCGGCTGTCACACACAAGGACTCGCAACATGGCCCTCAAGGATATTCTGCCGGGAAGACTGGGCTTCGGTGCGGCGCCGCTTGGCAACATGTTCCGCGACATCCCGGAGCAGGAAGCCCTGGCGACGGTGAATGCAGCCTGGGACGACGGCATCCGTTATTTCGACACGGCGCCCTTCTATGGCGCAGGTCTTGCCGAGATCCGCATGGGTGCTGCGCTCGCCGGCCGGCCGCGAAGCGACTATGTTGTCAGCACCAAGGTCGGGAGATTGATCCTGGACGAGATCGAGGATGTCAGTGCCCGCGACCTCGGCGAGAAGGGCGGCGTCTTCAAATACGGGCGCCCGAACAGGATCGTGAACGACTATTCCCGGGACGGGACGCTGCGCTCGATCGAGGACAGTTTGAAACGGCTGGGCACCGATCACATCGACATCGCCTTCGTGCACGACGTCGCGCAGGATTTCTACGGCGACGAATGGCTGGCGGTTTTCGAAAGCGCGCGCAAGGGCGCGTTCAGGACGCTCGACCGGCTGCGCGACGAGGGCGTGATCAAGGCGTGGGGCCTCGGCGTCAACCGGGTCGAGCCGATCGAGCTGCTGCTCGCGCTCGAAGAGCCGCGCCCCGACGGCTTCCTGCTCGCGGGCCGCTATACGCTGCTCGATCATGCAAGGGCGCTTCAGCGGGTGATGCCGATGGCGGCGGAACACGAGCTCGCGATCGTCGTGGGCGGCCCCTACAGTTCGGGCGCGCTCGTCGGCGGTCCGAACTTCGAATATGCGCCGGCGCCTCCGGAAATCCTCAACAAGGTGGCGCGAATCAAGGCGATCGCCGACCGCTACGGCATCAGCATGAAGGCGGCAGGCCTGCAGTTCGCGCTCGCCAATCCGCTAGTGGCGGCCGTCATTCCCGGCGCGAGCCGCCCGAGCCGCATCGCCGAGGATCGCGCTGCGCTTGAGGAAGCCATCCCCGCCGATTTCTGGCGCGAGCTCCGTTCGGAAGGGCTCGTCAACGCCGGGGCTCCGCTTCCCGCCGCCGATTGAGGCACCGAGAGCGCAGCAGTTCATCCCCAACCCGATGCCTTTTGGTTCGCCAGGCTGGCGGAGCTCGCCAAGGCGGCGTCGAAGTCGTGCGCATGGCAATTCTTGGCCTGCCTAAAAAATAGAACCCGTTCCATGTGCGCGCGCCGACCGGTCCGCGCGCGAGCGGTTTTGTCGCAGCCATCCCGCGGGCAAATGCCTGCCGCATTCGTGCGAATTCAGAACGGCTCTATTCAACAAGTGTGCAGTGCATGATAATAGCAGGCGATCTCGTCGATCGATTGGCAATGATCAATGCGGGCTGCCACGGAGACACGGCAACGGGGCACACGCCGGCAGGAACTCACGTACTGCTTCGGCCCATTTCGACTGGTTCCCCGCCGTCAGTTGCTGCTTCTCGACGGACGCCCCGTCAAACTGGGCGGGCGCGCATTCGAGCTCTTGCAGCTGCTGGTGCAGCGCTGCGGCGAGCTGGTCAGCAAGAATGAGCTGATGGCGGCGGCCTGGCCGGGCACCTTCCTCCACGACAGCAATCTCAAGGTCAACATGTGGAGCTTGCGGCGTTCGCTGGGGGATACCCAGATCGAGCCCGTTTACATCGCCACCGTGGCGCGCCGCGGGTACAAGTTCATCGCGGATGTGCAAATCAGCATCGGCGAGATCGAGGACGATCTGGCGCTTGCCGATCCGCTTCCCCTGTCCAATCCGCCATTGTTGCGCGGCATCGTTGGTCGCGAAGCGGAAATCGTCGAAATCGCCGATCTGTTGGCCGACAACAGGCACGTGACCTTGGCTGGCGCAGGAGGGATCGGCAAGACGACCGTTGCCGTGGCCGTCGCCCAGGCGTTTGCACCACGGTGTCGCGACGGCGTCTGCTTCGTCGACCTCGCAACAATTTCCGATCCGACGCTGTTCGGCGCGGCGCTGGTGACGGCACTGAGCATCAGAGGCAATACGGACAACGGTCTGGCCGCGGCTCTCGATTATTTGAGACCGCGGCAGATGCTGCTCGTTCTGGACAATTGCGAGCATGTTCTGCCCGCCGCCACGATCTTTGCCGGCAAGTTCATGGCGGACACATCGCCTTGCAGGCTGCTTGCGACGAGCCGCGAACCGCTCGGCACCGCCACCGAGCATGTCGTGCGGCTTGGTTCGCTGGCCTCACCGAAGTCTGGCCATGCCCTGACGGTCGATCAGGCCGTGAAGTTTCCGGCGGTGCAGCTGTTCGTCCGTCGCGCCGCCGAATGGTCGGACTACCAGTTCGCTGACGATGATTGCGAGGACGTCGCCTCGATCTGCCACTCGCTCGACGGCCTTCCGCTGGCGATCGAACTGGCGGCGGCCCAGATCGGCAGGTTCAACCCTCGCGAATTGGTGGCGCTGCTCGACCAGAAGCTGGGTTTTCGCGCCCCCAGCGCCGAGGGCGCGCCGCCGCGCCATGAAACCCTGATGGCGACGATCGACTGGAGCTTCCGGCTGCTGTCGCAGAAGGAAGCGAGACTTTTCGCGTCGCTGTCGGTGTTCAGTGACGCCTTTGATGCCGAGGACGCGGTTTTCGTCGCGGAGGCGGCGGGGCTCACCCCGGTCGACGTCGTCACCGGCCTCGGCAGTCTCGTCGCCAAATCGCTGTTGAGTGCGCAGGCCCGGGGCGCGAGCCTGCGCTACCGGCTGCTCGACAGCACACGGCGGTATGCCGCCGAGCGGCGCCAGGCCGATCCGGCCTGCGGCCAGGCACGGCGCCGTCATGCACTATGCGTCCTCGCGTTGTTCGAACAGTCCGAGGAGGAGTGGAACTGGCGCGAGCCGACCGATTGGACCCAGCGCTACCTCGGTCGCATCGCCGATATGAGAGCTGCGCTGTCTTGGGCATTCGGCGAGGAAGGCGATACCGTCCTCGGAATCAGGCTCACGGTTGCGGCGATCACCTTGTGGTCGGAAACCTCCATCCTGTCGGAAGCGCAGGCACGATTGGAGGACGCGCTCGCCCTGGCCAAGACGGTCGCGTGCGATGATCTGTCGAAGGCAAGGCTCGCCTGCGCCCTTGGATGGAGCCTGTTCTACGCTCGCAAGATGTCGAATGAGAACGAGGTTGCCTGGCTCGATGCGATCGCCTTTGCAAGGCGGGCCGGCAACATCGAGTATCAGCAACGTGCGCTGGTGGGCTTTGCCTTTTACCTGTTGCAGATCGGCCGGATTGCGCGCGCCATAACCTATCTCGAGGAGGCCACCGCGCTCGCCGACCGGGACCGCGACCTGACGGCAACGTCCGAAGCCGATCGCGCACTCGCCTGGGCCCGCGCCTTTGCCGGCGAATTGAGCAAGAGTCGCCCGGTTCTGGATCGTCTCGCGGCGACCTATTCGCTGGCAGAGGGCCGTTCGCGCAAGGATGCGAACGAGGTCTACCGGTTCATCACCGTTCGCTTCAACCTGCCATTCGTGGCGTGGATGCAAGGGCAAGCCGATTACGCGGCAAGACTGGCCCGCGACGCCGTCGACGCCGCGGACCGCAGCGGCCATTGGGTGTCGCAGTCGAACGCACTTGGGCTCGCCGCACTTCCTGTCGCGTTCGAAACCGGCAATCTGGACGCGCTCGAGAGCTTCACCGAGCGGCTGCGTCGCAACCTGGAACGTGAGCGCATCTCGCGCTGGGTTCCGGTCGAGCGCTATTTCTCCGCCTGCCTTCGCGACTTGCGTGGCGATCCGCGCGCAGTGGAGGATATTCGCGCCGCGATCGACGAACTGATCGAATGTCGCTTCTTGATGCGGATCGGCAGCTATCTCGCGGTCGTAGCCGGTGCCTTGTTACGGCAGGAGCGTATCGACGAGGCGCGCGAAACCGTGGCGCGAGCGATCGCGCACCAAGAGCAGCAAGGCGAGCGTTGGTGCCGTTCGGAGCTGCTGCGGATCCATGCGTCGGTCCTGCTCCATGCAGGCGAGACCCAACGCGCTGAAAAACTGCTGCAGGAAGCGCTTGTCGAAGCGCGAGCAATAGGCGCCTTGACCTACCAACTGCGTATCGGCACTGATCTTGCGAGCCATTGGATGGCGCTTGGCCGCAGGCGCAAGGCCCTCCAATTGCTTGCGCCGATCTATGATGAATTCACCGAGGGGTTCGAATCACAAGACCTCGTTCGTGCCTCCCGATTATTGCATCTGGCGGCTGCCAAGGGTCGTGATGGAAAGCAACTTGATCAATCAAGGCTCAGAAGAGGCAAACGTACCTCTCTGCTCCTTGAGCATACAATGTCTTCGGCTTTTCCTCGGCCGTGAGGTCCAGCCCGGCGTCCATCACAGCCGCAGCACCTTGCCGGGATTCATGATGTTTTGCGGATCGAGCGCGCGTTTGATGGTGCGCATGATGTCGAGCTCGGTCTTGGACCGGTAGTGACTGAGCTCGTCGAGCTTGTCGATGCCGATGCCGTGTTCCGCCGAGATCGAGCCGCCCATGGAGGTGACGAGATCGTTCACGGCCCGGGTGATGGCGGACGAATATTGGGTCAGCGTCTGCTGATCCATGCCCTTGGGCCCCATGAACGAAAAATGCAGATTGCCGTCGCCGATGTGTCCCAACGGATAGGGGCGAATGCTCGGTAAAATATCGAGCACGGCCTTGAGCCCCTTGTCGATGAACTCCGGAATCCTGGAGATGGCCACCGATACGTCGAAGCTGATCCCCGGACCTTCCGCCCGGGAGGCCTCGGCGACGCTTTCCCGGATACGCCACATGTTGCGCGATTGACCGACCGTGTGAGCGATCGCCGCATCGAGCACGCGGCCGGCCTCGAGTTGATTGGCGAGAAACTGCTCCATCTTCTCGGACATGCCCTCGGCCCCGTCCCGGCGCGCGCGCGAGGACGACCATTCAAGCAGGAGGTACCATGGCGTGTCCGCCCTGAGAGGGTCCTGGGTGCCGGGGATATGACGCAACACCATGTCGATGGCGCTGCGGCTCATCAGCTCGCAGGAGCCGACATTGTCCTCCGATGCGGCATGCGCGTCGGACAGGATCTCCAGGGCGGCGCGTGGATCCCGGATGGCCAGCCACGACGTGCAGACATCCTTGGGGGCAGGCCATAGCTTGAGCACGGCCTTCGTGATGATGCCCAGCGTCCCTTCGGCGCCCATGAAGAGGTGCTTGAGGTCGTAGCCGGTGTTGTCCTTCTTGAGCGAACGCAATCCGTCCCAGACGTCGCCGTTGGCCAAGACGACTTCAAGCCCCAGGACGAGATTGCGGGCATTGCCATAGCGGAGCACTTGCACGCCGCCGGCGTTGGTCGACAGATTGCCGCCGATCATGCATGAGCCCTGGGCGCCAAGGCTGAGGGGCAGGAACCTGTCGTGATGGGCCGCGGTCTCCTGAAGCGTTTGCAGAACGCAGCCGGCCTCGACCGTCATCGCGTAGCCGACAGGATCGACGTCCAGGATGCGGTTCATGCGGCCGAGCGACAACACGATGCCGGTGTGCGCAGGCCAGGGCGTGGCCCCGCCCATCAGGCCGGTGTTGCCACCCTGCGGCACGATGGCGACGCCGTGCTCATGGCAAAGCCGGACCACCTTGGAGACCTCCTCGGTGCTGCCCGGACGAACGACGGCCCCGGCACCTCCAACCAGCAATCCACGCCAGTCCGTCACGAACGGCTGCTTGCCGTGCTCGTCCTCGATCAGACCCTTCTCGCCCACGATCGTGCGCAATGCATCGCGCATCCGGGCGGTCAATGGAGCGGTCGGGATGGTGGGTACGGACGACGGTAGCGGCATTTGTTTCCCCTGGCGCATCTTGGTGTGCACTGCGCACGTGACGTGCGTCGGGGGCATTGTCCACGTTTGGGCCGGGGAGTCTAACGGCAATGTGGCTCGACCATGAAACCGGGGCGGGTGGTTTGTCCCCTCATAGCGGCCGCTTGATCCCGGCCGGCAGAACCTCCGCCGCAGAGACGGCGCTTGGCCCCATCGGCGCGAGCCACCCGCAAGCCGATGTCATTGGCAACATCCATCGCATCGACGGCCGAGCCGGGTCAACCGGAACTCGTCGCGGCGATATCGGCTTCATCACCGGTTGATGTGCTGACCACGCGTCGATCCCGGCAACGTTCAGGCAATCTCCGCAACATTTGTAAACATCTTCGCCAACATCCCGCGGCCATCAGGGTATAGGACGCGCTCGAACTTTACCGATCAGGATAGACAGAATGCTATTGAGGTCCTCGGCGGCGCGCATGGGCATTGGCGCGGCCTGCCTCGTGCTCGTCGGCATCAGCCCATTGTGCGCAGAGCCGGTGTTCGACAGTTTGGCTGGCACATGGTCGGGCATCGGCACGATGAAGCCGTCCGACAGCCCGCGTGAGAAGGTTCGCTGCAAGGTGGCGTACAACGTCACCAGGCCTGGACGGTCGTTGACACTTGATCTGCGCTGCGCGAGCGATGCGTACAAGATGGTCCTGTCCGCGAACATCGAGCAGAGCGGGACGGAGCTTTCCGGCAATTGGTTCGAGAGCGAATACCGGCAGGGTGGCAAGGTCTACGGCACCAACAAGGATGGCCTGATCGAGGCGCGAATTGAGGGAAACACCGTGGCCGCGCTGGTGACGATCCAGACCAAGAGCAATCATCAGTCCTTCCTGATGGAGGCACCGGGCTCCTGGATGTCGGAGGTCGCGATCGATTTGAACAAGGAAACCAAGTGACTTCGATCACCGAACGCGGACTGCAAGGTGACAGCCGCGGAGTTAAAGGGCAGGTCCCTAGTGGATAATCTGGTTCAGGAAGCCCTTCGCCCGGTCGGTGCGAGGCGCCCGGAAGAAGGTTTCCGGATCCGCCTCCTCGACGATGCTTCCGCGATCCATGAAGACGACCCGGTCGGCGACCTCGCGCGCGAAGCCCATCTCGTGCGTCACGCAGACCATCGTCATTCCGTCTCGCGCCAGCTCGACCATGGTTTCCAGCACCTCCTTGACCATTTCGGGGTCGAGAGCCGACGTCGGTTCGTCGAACAGCATGATCTTGGGCTGCATGCACAGCGCTCGCGCGATGGCGACGCGTTGCTGCTGACCTCCCGATAGTTGTGCTGGGTACTTGTCCGCCTGATCCTGGATGCGGACCTTCCGCAACAGGCCGAGTGCGCGATCGCGCGCCTCTACTTGCGAAATGCCGCGAACCTTCATCGGGGCCAGCATGCAGTTTTCCGCAACAGTGAGGTGCGGAAATAGATTGAAGCTCTGAAACACCATCCCGACTTCGCAGCGAACGCTGTTGATGTCGGCGACGCGGTCGCTCAACTCGACACCGTCGACAACGATCCGGCCTCCGTCGTGCTTCTCGATATGGTTGATGCAACGGATCAGCGTCGACTTGCCTGAGCCCGAAGGTCCGCAGAGTACGATCTTCTCGCCCTTGCCGACTTCGAGGTTGACGTCGTTCAGCGCGGTGAATGCGCCGAACCGCTTCATCACATTCTCGACGACGACAATTGCGCCGGGCCGCGTGGCTTCGCTCAAGGTCTCTCGAGGCATGTTCGTCTCCCAAATTCGAGGCGTTATCGCGATGTGGCGAGAGCGTATCGCTTGCGAAGGACAGCGACACACTGGGAGGCTGCCGAACTGATGGCGAGATAGGCGACCGCGACGACGAGGTACATTTCGACGAGGCGGCCGTTGAGCTGCGCAAGCTTGGAAGCGGCGCCCAGAAGATCCGTCAGCGACAGCACGTAAACGAGCGAGGTGTCCTGAAAGAGGATGATCGTCTGGCTCAGGATGATCGGACTGGCCACGCGCAGCACCTGGGGGAGGACGACATGGCGGTAGGTGTCGTAGGTGGACAGCGCGAGCGCCTGGCAGGCCTCGAACTGGCCCTTGTTCACGGCCCGCAGCCCGACACGGATGATCTCGGAGTAGTAGGCGGCCTCGAACAAGCCGAAGGTGATGAAGGCGGTATAGGTGGCGCCGATCGGAACAGGGCGGCCGTTGCCGCTGAGATGCCCAAGCACGATCGGGACCAGGAAAAAGAACCAGAACAGGACGAGGATGAGCGGGATCGACCGGATGACCGCAACGTAGCCGCGGATGATCTGGGCGAACACCGGAATCTCGAAATGCTGGACGAGCGCAAGGCAGGTTCCGAGAACCATGCCGACGGCGAATGCGGCGGCCGTGAGCGACAGCGAGAAGAGGAGGCCCGACCAGAGATAGGGCCAGGATTGCGCGACGATCGAGAAATCGAGGGTGTTCATTTCACGGCCTCCATGGCGCCGGGCAGAGCGCCGCCTTGCTGCACGTCGGCGGCCAGATCCTGGTCGGCCGTGAGGTTGACGGAAGCGCTGCCCGGAATGCGGACGGCTTTGTCGATCAGCGTCATGGCCTGATAGGCAACCAGTGCCAGGCAGAGATAGACGATGGTTGCGGCGCCAAATGCGGAGAATGTCTGGAACGTGGCTTCGCTGATCTGGCGTGCCTGGGCGGTAAGCTCCATCAAGCCGATCGTGAGCGCGACGGAGGTGTTCTTGTAGATGCCCATCACCTCGCTGGTGAGACTTGGCACGATGAGGCGCAAAGCCTGTGGCACGATGACGTGTCGATAGGTGAGGTAACCGCTGAGGCCGAGAGCATTGGCCGCCTCAACCTGTCCCTTCGGCAGCGCTTCGATCCCCGCCCGAACCTGCTCGGCTATTCGGGCGGCGGTGTAGAGTCCCAGGCAAAGAAGTGCCGGGAAGAACGATGCCCAGGGCGGCGGGATTTGCTTGATTGCATCGCCGAGAGCGCTCGGCACCACTTCTGGGAAAACAAAGTACCAGAGGAACATCTGCACCAGGACAGGAATGTTTCGAAATATCTCGACATAGAGCCGGGCCAGGATCGAGAAGAAACGGTTCTGGACTGTGCGGCCGACGCCGACGATCACTCCGATGCCAAAGGCGATCCACCAGCCAAAGAAGGCGAGAGCCAGGGTCCAGCCGAGGCCCGACAGAAGCCAGTCGATATAGCGTTGGCCATCTGCCGTCTGTTCAAAAAGCACTCCGAACATCGCGAGCCCCAGGTTACAGGTGCGAACGAGGATTACCTTGTGAGAAGAGCCGAACGATGTCGCCGGTCAATCGACCGCGTCGCTCGGATGCGCGATCCTGTCCTTGAGCGACTCCGAGAGAGGGAATGCGAGATTTTCGCCCTTCGGCGGAATCGGGCTGTTGAACCACTTGGCATAGGTCTTCTCGAATTGCCCCGACGCCATCTGCTTGGACAGAACATCGTCAACGAGCGCCTTGAAGTCGGCATCGCCCTTGGTGAACATCAGTCCGTAATAGATCTTGGCGTATCCTTCCGGGAGGAACATCAACGCGCCGGGATTTGGCGCCGCGGCCTTGAGGCCCGCAAGGAGGATGTCGTCCTCCATGAAGGCGGATGCCCGTCCCGTGCTCAGCATCAGAAACGATTCGGCATGATCCTTCGCCTGCACGATGTTGAAACCGAGCTGCTCCTTTGCATTCACGCCCTGGGCGAACCCGACGGCATTGGAGCCCTGGGTCACGACGATCGTCTTGCCCTTGAGATCGGCCGCGGTCTTCGGACCATCCGCCTTGACGAGCCATCGCGGCTGACTGACGAACGTCGTGACGGAAAATGAGACTTGTTCCTGCCGCTTCTTGTCGTTCGCGGTGCCGCCGCATTCAATGTCGACGGTCCCGCTCTGGATCAGCGGAATCCGGTTCGAAGAGTTCACCGGAATGTAGTTGACCTTGAGATTGGGTAACTTCAGCTCGTCCTTGATGCGGTCGACGATCGCCGCGCAGAGATCAAGCGAGAAGCCGACGGGCTTCTGATCGGGCCCGAGATATGAGAACGGTATCGAAGCCTCGCGGTGGCCGATGGTGATCGCGCCGCCGGATTTGATCTTGTCCAGCGTCGGGCTGTCGGCTGCCGCGGATGGCCGTGCGCCGACCGCCAGGAGACCGGGGAGAATGGCCAGCACCTGCACAAGCTTCTTCATGGTTCTACCTTCCCATCATTTGCCGAATTCAAGCTGCGACCGAAGGGCGTCCGAGCCCTCGCTTGCGAATGACGTCGATCAAGCGATCGATGTCGTTGGCGGTGTTGAACATGCCGAGCGAGACGCGAATGCCGTCTCGTTCGGGCGACACGCGCACGCCGTTCTCCTCGAAATGGCCGAGCCAGTCCGCCGGGGGCAGGGCGACGACGTAGATGTGCGGAGCGCGGTGCTTTCGCTCGCGCGGACCAACGAGGCGGACGCCCAGCTCGTCCAGGCGCGCGATCAGGTGATCGCCGAGATCGAAGCAGTGGTTCTGGATGTTCTGCACCCCGATCTGCTCGATCATGTCGAGGGAAGCACCCAGGGCATGGATCGCGGGCAGATTGAAGTTGCCGAGCTCGAAGCGCCGGGCGGTCGGCGAAGGCGTCATCAGGTCGGAACGCGCGATCAGATCACCCGGGATCTCGGCGAGGCCCGCAGCCGCAAGATAGGCCGGCTCCAGCGCTGTGAGCGCCTTGTCCCAATAGAGAAGCCCGAGCCCTTGCGGAACCAGCAATCCCTTGTGGCTTCCGGAGCCGATGAAGCTGGCGCCGATCGCTCTCGCGTTGATCGGCACGACGCCGATCGCCTGCATCACATCGACGACGAAGTAGAGCTTCTTCCTGGCGCACATCGCGCCGACGCCCTCGATGTCAAAGCGGTGACCGGCGTGGAATGTCACATGCGACATCGAGATCGCACGCGTCTTGTCGTCAATGAAGGGAGCAAAGCTGTCGGCATCGACGACTTCCGTCATCGGGATGAAGCGGACCTCGACGCCCTTCCGTTGCAGGTTGAGGAACGCATAGGCGTTGTTCGGATGATCGCCGTGAACCATGAGAACGTTATTGCCGGCCTGGAGCGGCAGTGCGTTTGCCGCGATGTTCATGCTTTCCGACGTGTTCTTCGTGAAGGCAATTTCATCCGCCGTCACACCGAGAAGGCGAGCGACCTTGGCGCGGGTCTGCTCCACCCGATCGAGCCAGACGCTCTTCGGTCCGGCCGTCTCGAAGCCCTCGCGAAGGAAAAGCTCGATCGCGGCCTTCACCGGGCGCGCAAGTGGCGTTTGAAACCCGGAGTCCAGATAGACCATTCGTTCAACGGCGGGGAATTCCTTCCTCACGGCGTCCACGTCGTAGTGACGAGACATGCACATCTCCTGTTGAGCGCCGTCGGGACCTGGCTCTCGGCCAGCGGCGGAGCGAGATTTTCGAACGGCGAGACGGCGCTGCACAATTTCCAGTCAATCACCGGCGACGCCAAGAATATGAGCTTTCCGGATTTCGACAAACAAAATTGTCGAATTTCAATAGATTTTATTCCGAAAAATGATAATGAATGATCTTGATATTGATTTCGCTGCCAATTTCGGCCGGTGGGCAAATGACGAAGCGAATTGAGAAGGATGGGCCTTTGGATCGCGCGGTTGCGATCGTTCGGCACGTTGCCGACCAACGCAAAGCCGTCTCAGCAGCAGAGATTGCAAAGGCTCTGTCTCTGCCTCTTCCGACAGCGCACAGGTTGATTGGAAATCTCGAGGACCGCGGACTGCTTCAGAAGGCATTGGGTACGAAGCGTTACGTTGTCGGAAACCAACTCGTCACACTGTCCGCCGCTGTCATAGGAGCTGCGTTTCGTACCGCGCGGCGGCACGCGGTGCTTCGGGCGGTCGCCGGAGAAATTGGCGAGCAATGCGAGATCGGCGTCGTCCGCGATAATTTCGTTGCCTATGTCGACAGCGTTCGCGTTTCGGAGCCGCAAGGTCTTCAGTTCAATCCGGGAGAGGCGGCGCCGTTACACTGTACGTCGACCGGAAAGATCTACATGAGCAGACTGCCCGAGCGGACCCGGGCGAAGCTCTGCCGCGCACTACCCCTCACCAAATTCACGGAAACGACGATCGTCGATGTCCACGGGCTGATGAAGGTTCTCGAGGATACGCGGCAACGCGGCTGGGCCAAAACAAACGAAGAGTATGTGAAGGGAGTGGTGGGATGTGCCGTCCCGATTCTGTCACCGGATCGAGAACTGATCGCTTGCCTGGGCGTCTCGGTACCGGTGGCTCGCGTGAGCTTCGCCGAACTGGACCGGTTCATACCGCCGCTTCAAAAGGCTGCCGCTCTGCTGTCGGAGACCATTCTGCAAGTTGAAGACGACGATGGCGCAGATACTCAATGATGACATGATGCCGGTGTTTTGCCCGACGAGTCAAACCGCTTTGCGGACGCGCTAAGTCATTGACCCGCCATGCCCCGGCTACTGTGCATGGGGTTGTTTTCGCGTTTTTTGCGGTGGGGGCGTTACGCGCTCTCCGTTTCCCGGTGGGTCGTGCACGACGAGGCCCATGCCTTCATCGGCATCTTGACACAGTCGCGCCAATCACGATGACAGTCCGGCCTTGTCACCACCATCGCATTCTCTGCCTAGGCGATTTCGCGGGAGGGTACCGTGAGCGGCGCCGGTTCGACGGCAAGCGTCTCGGCTTGATGTGCGGGCCGCCCCAAAGAAAAGCTCTTCCGCAACCTGAGTGCAGGCTTCTCGATGAAGTGCCAGGAGAAGGCTGCGAACAGCGCCGTCAATACCAGGCTGGTGACGAAATTGAAGGTATTGCTGCGAATATCCGGCAGTAGCCAGTTCACAGTCTGCTGGATCGGGCAGGAATAGAGATAGACCCCGTAGGAGTAATCACTCGAGCCGAGAATTCCGAGCTTTGGAAGCGGCGTCAATCCAAGGAAGACCGTGATGTAGGCGAGCATCGGTGTGGTTATGGCCTGGACGAGCACCGATGCGATCCAGTCTTGCGTCCCAATGAACTGGATCGCGGTAAGGCCGGCGAAGCAAGCCGCCGCGAGCGACCACCTGAACGGTATCGCGTACCGGAATTGATAGAAGAGCAAACCGGCCAGAAACGCCGGAATAAGACGGGCGGAGCCACGTTGGACAAAGATGTAGGAGAGCGAGTCAAGAATACGGCCCGGATGTGGTGCCGTCAGTTGCAACGCGATGGCACCGGATACGACGAGAATTGTCAACGACAGCACGAAAAGAGGTCTCTTGAGCAGGCCCAGGAGGATGATGGCTGACATGATGAGGTAGCAGAACATCTCATGCGGGACGGTCCACAGCGACCCGTTGACAATCCCCGCCGCGTGCCCGTTCAGCATCCGCGTATAGTGGGCGTTCTCAAAGACACCCGGGAGTTCGTATTGGATGAAACCGACGATACTGAGGAAGTACCTGAAGAATCGTTCGTCGCTGAAGTAGGAGGCGAGATCCAAGCTCGTTACGAGCGGCCCGAGAATCAATGCCGAGAGAACGATTTCCACGACCAGGGCCGGCATGATCCGGAATCCGCGGTTCAGGATGAACGAGCTGAACGCGAGTCGCTGCGCACTTCCCCCGATCAGGAAGCCGCTGAGCGCAAAGAACATCGGCAGGATCGAAAACTGAAACATCCAGACCGGATCGAGCGGAGACCACGTTCCAGTAGTCAGCGGAGCGTGAAATCAGCACGACGCTGACGGCCAGGAATATGCGCATGAAATCAAAACCAGGTCCAAATCCCTGGACCTCGTCTAGTCGTTGGCCGATGGTCACGGAGATCCTCTCGAATTGCCCTTGTTGCCGTCGCGCAGAGTCTGAATGAACTCGGTCGCGGCAGCACCAAAAGAAACGCCGTCCATCAGGATGGCCATGTTACGCGAGACGCATTGTTTGCAGAGCCTTTGCGAAGTTGCGATGACAGCGCTGGATTGCGCTCCGCAGGTGAGACACGCAGTTTTCTGTAAGAGGTCGTCTCTGGGAATGAACCGTAGACAGACCAGATGGCTATCAAGACGCTTCTGACGGCATACTGCTTGCACAGGCCCGCCTCGGCCAGCCGACCGCCTCATGATTGGGCTGGGCCAGCACGTACGGCACGCCTCAATGAGTGCCACGAGCAATGCGAGCTTCGGTCGCCGTCTGAGCGCTAGCAGCGAGGTCGCCACTGGCGGGCATGTCACTACCGCCGGTTTCAGCGGCGGCAGTGACGTGAGTATTGATGATCAACGCTTGACGCTCAGCGCTTGGGGAGCGACGCCATCACCTCGCCCGCGTCTGCGTCTTCGAGGCAAGGCGTGACGGTCAATGGGAGCAGGTCAGACCATTGCGCGAGCCAGCGATACATGGCTTTTGGATCACTCGATTCAGAGATCGCAAATCCCTGTCCATTCATGCCATGCCAGCGACCCAGCATCTTGACGCCCTCGGGCGGTGCGCCGCCGGTCTCGAGAAAGCGGGCGACGGCTGCATTGAAGGTGCCTTGAGGTACGCTCCAGGTGGTTATGAATTTCATGCGATTCTCCCACTACTAGAATTATCGGATGAATGTCGCGGCTGCGCCGCCTGCACACGATAGCGCCTGCGTATCGAATAACAACGGCGAAAGAACAGACGCGGCGGGTGTGATCCGAGGCGAAGTGGATGCGTTGAATGGTCCATCCCAGACCGGGGCAGGAGCAACGGGCAATTCCGGGGAATTACCGTCAGCACCATTGACGAAGCTGCGCGATACTCAGCGAGATGATGCGTTGCCCGTCGGGCAAAACACCCTGTCAATCCCTCCTTGCAAAAACATTCTTGTTTACCGAATTTCGGATATGACGCATATTCCGTCCATTCCGGCCCGCCAGAAGGGGCGTTTCGCGACCGTCACGAGACGCGGGCAGGGAGGCGGTGGCCGCGACGGCGTCGCCGCGCCGGGCCGTTGCAGGGCGGAATCCCCGTGAGCATCAGCACGCGCGGTACGACACGGCGCTGACAGCGTCCTCGTTCGGCTTCGATGGTGAGCGCACGCCAGCCATCGGGGACAGGGGCGGGGATGTGCGCGGACGGCAAAATCGTGTGGTCCTGACGCCCGGGGTCTGTGCGTCAAGTGTTGCGGTGATGCGGRCGGCCCAACCGGGTCGGCACATCAGCCATCCGCAAGGCGACGGGGGCAATAGTGCATCGCTCCCCGGGGAGAGCACGACATAAGCCGTAAAACCATCCGCGCAGGGAAGGCCGGTTGCTCGGCTTCACCTGTTGTCCATCCCGTGCGCATCTTTTCAGCACACGGGACTGCGGGTGCCAGCCGGCGCCCGGCCTTCCCTGCGCCCTTTCGTGCCGGAAGGGGCAACGACGAGAGCAAAGCTCGGGCGAAACAAGTCGCGAGAATGCGGAGGCGTGTCTGCAGGCCGAAGCGTGAATTGGATGAACGCAATGATGCGTCATACTCCGTCATTGCGAGCGCAGCGAAGCAATCCAGAGTCTCTCAGCGGCGACTGCCTGGATTGCTTCGCCGCGCTCGCAATGACGATGGGGGGTGAACTCGAGTTCCACTCTCGATTATTGCGCGCGCGATGACGGCGGGCCGGCGCTTACGCGCTCTCCGTCTCCCGGTGCACGTCGTGGACGACGAGGCCCATGCCTTCCTCGGGCATCTTGATCCAGTCGCGCCGCTTCAGGGTGCGCTTGGTGTCCTCGTAGCCGCTCGCCCAGTGCTCGCGCATCGAGGTGCCCGAGAATTCGTGGTCCTTGGCGTCGCCCTCATAGGCCTTCTGCTGGTAGATCAGATGCAGGATCGCGATCTCCGGCATGTCGCGCAGGCTCGCCTTGAGCTGGCGCTCCTCGTCGGACAGCTGTTCGTCGGGAAGCTTCGCCAGGGCCTTGTAGAGCTGGACCTTGAGATTGTGCGTGCGGCGATAGACGTCGGTGTTGTGGCGCGTGCGCGAGGAATACATGATGTCCTTGTGGCGGGCCATCACGTCCTGGATCGAGCGCGGCAGCACGCCGCGGGCGCTGAACAGGTCGACCTGGAACACCAGCGAGTTGAGGTCGTCCTCCTGGTCGAGCAGATGCTGGAGCGGCGTGTTGGAGACGATGCCGCCGTCCCAGAAATGATCGGTGCCGATCCGCACCATCGGCAGCGCCGGCGGCAGCGCGCCGGACGCCATGATGTGCTCCGGCTCGATCTCGTCATGGGCGTTGTCGAAATAGATGAAGTTGCCGGACAGCACGTTCACCGCGCCGACCGCGAAGCGGACCTTCTTGTCGTTGATGAGGTCGAAGTCGACGAGCTCGAGCAGCGTCTCCTTCAGCGGCGCGGTGTCGTAATAGCTGGTCGCGGTGCGGGCGCCGACCGGGCTGAACCACGGATTGACCTGGTGCGGCGTGAAGAAGCCGGGCTGGCCGAGCGCCGAGGTCATGTAGGCGCTCATCAGATTGCGGGCCTGGCGGAAGATGTCGCCGTCCGGCGTATAATGCCAGATCTTGCGGTTGGTGATGCGCTCCCAGAAGATGCGCAACGCATCGAGCCGGTTCTCCGGCTTGTTGCCGGCGATGATGGCGGAGTTGATCGCGCCGATCGAGACGCCGCAGACCCAGTCGGGCTCGATGCCGGCCTCGTGCAGCGCCTGATAGACGCCGGCCTGATACGCGCCGAGCGCACCGCCGCCTTGCAGCACCAGCGCGACGCGATCGCAGCGCTCGGGGCGCCAGCCCCGCGCAAAGCTCTGATGTGACGGATGTGACGTTCGGGCGTCCATGGTGATGTCTCCTGCCTTAGCTCGACGATTGCGGCCCGCGGTGACGGCGTGATGACAATGTCGGCGCCGATGCATCGTTCGCATGCTGGTCAACCGCGCCGGGAATGGCGCCGGGTCGTGCGCCTGACGGAAAACCTTCACATCGCAGTCAATGACGACGGCTAGCAATTTGCATCGGGCTCGAAGCCGCCGGGCGGGCCTCACAGACATCACACAGGAGACCAGCGATGCGCAGGGAAGATTTGCTGAGACTTCCGTCCATGCCGGCTGCCGGGCCGAGCTATCCGGCCGGCCCTTATCGCTTCGTCAATCGCGAATTCCTCGTCATCACCTACGAGACCGACCCGGACCTGATCCGCGCCGGCCTGCCTGAGCCGCTGGAGCCGATCGAGCAGCCGATCGTGCACTATGAATGGATCAGGATGCCGGACTCCTCCGGCTTCGGCAGCTACACCGAATCCGGCCTGGTCATTCCGGCGCGTCTGCACGGCGAGGAGGTGAACTTCGTCTCGCAGATGTATCTGGACGACGATCCGCCGATCGCGGCGGGGCGCGAGATCTGGGGCTTTCCCAAGAAATACGCCCATCCGAAACTCGAGATCGTCAAGGACACGCTGACCGGCACGCTGGAATATGCCGGCCAGCTCGTCGCCATGGGCACGATGGGCTACAAGCACGAGAGCATGGCCGGCAACGGCGATCTCACCCGCGCCACGCTGTCGAAGACGCAGATCAATCTGAAGATGATCCCCGGCGTCGACGGCCGTCTCGAGGTCTGCCAGCTCGTCGCGATCAACCTCACCGACATCGTGCCGAAGGGGTCGTGGATGGGGCCGGGCCGCCTGCATCTGGTGCCGCACGTCAATGCGCCGGTTGCCGATTTTCCGGTTCGCCGCGTCGTCGGCGCGCATCACTACATCGCCGATCTGACGCTGCCGTTCGGCCGCGTGGTCCATGACTACATCAGGGAAGCCGAGGCGGCGGCCGCGACGGGGCTGGCCGCGGAGTAGCGCGGCTCGCTATCATCAAACTGTAACAAAGCCGTAATTGAGTACCCCGCGTGGGTCCGGAAGATGCCGTCAGCCGTCTTCCGGAGCGGGGCATCTGTTGACGGTTGGGGTTGGCCATGGCTGAGCCGGCAAAGCTTGTCAGCGCGATTTCGGATGCTGCGCCGTCGATCCCTGGCCTCGTCTGGGCATTCCGGCTGCACGGCGACGGCAGCGCCGAGGCGCTGCCGATCGACCAGCCGATCGAGTTCAGCCATGACGGCCGGCTCTGGCTGCATTTCAACCTGACCGACGCGCGCGTGCGGCCGTGGATCACGGCCTCGCAGCTGCCGCCGCTCTCCCGCGAGCTCCTGCTGTCCCACGACACCTTCCAGCAGCTTCACGTCATCGACAATTGCGTCTACGGCGTGTTCTCCGATCTCGTGCGCGACATCGACAGCGCGACGGAAGAGACCGCGTTCCTGCGCTTCGCCATGACCGAGCATCTCCTGGTCAGCGGCCGCCATCAGGCGCTGTGCTCGGCCGACGCGACGCGCCGGGTGCTCGAAGGCGGCTACCGCGTCGACAATGTCGCCCATCTCCTGGAGAAGATCGTCGACGAGGTCGCCGACACCCTGGACCGGATGGCCGACAAGCTCGGGCAGGAGGTCGACGATATCGAGGAACGGATTCTGGCCGACGAGGCCAAGCCGGAGATGCGCCGCATCCTCGGCCGGCTGCGCCGGACCTGCGTCAGGCTGCATCGCCAGCTCACCGGATTGCGCGTGCTGTTTCACCGCCTCGACCAGAAGAACACCGATCACCTCTCGCCGTCCTTGCGCATCCATGCCGGCAAGCTGGCGCAGCGGCTGGACGGGCTCGATCACGACATCGTCGAACTCCGGGAACGCAGCCGCCTGCTCGAGGAGGAGCTGCGCTTCAAGAACGAGGAGGAGAGCAACCGGCACCTCCACACGCTGTCGATCGTGACGACGCTGCTGTTGCCGCCGACGCTGGTGACTGGCATCTTCGGCATGAACACCAAGGGTTTGCCGCTCACCGATGTCGAGACCGGTTTCCTCTGGGCCGCCGCCTTGATGGCTTCGTCGATTGGTGCCGCCTATCTGTTCATGCGGCGCACAGGTATTTTCAAATAGCGTACGCCAGGCGTGATCGGGACTGCCCAAAGATCTGCGTTGCGATGCGCAACCGCGATTGTGCTGGCCTGCACGGCGGCCAGCACCGGCGCGTTCGCCGGCGCCAAGGACGAAAGCGCGGCCGAATGGCTGGCGCCCAAATGGTTCAACGAATGGCATGACGGGCTTGCCAACAAGGGCCTGAACTTCGGCGCCACCTACATCGCCGACAACATCGGCAATGTCTCGGGCGGGGTCGCGCGCGGCGCCATCCATTTCGGCCGCCTCGATCTGTCGGTCGACGCCGATCTCGACAAGCTCGTCGGCTGGACCGGTGGCCGCTTCTACGCCAACGCCTTCGTGATCTACGGCCGCGGGCTCTCCCGCAACTACGTGCAAAACCTCGCCACCATCAGCGAGATCGAGGCGCTGCCCGACCAGCGGCTCTACAACGCCTATTTCGAGCAGAGCTTCTTTGGCGACAGGCTGAACATCCGGGCGGGCCAGCAGGCCGCGGACGTCGAGTTCTTCGACAGCCAGACCGACGACCTCTTCATCAACGGCACCTTCGGCTGGCCCGCGATCAAGGCGAGCAACCTTCCGGCCGGCGGCCCGGCGCCGCCGATCGCGGTGCCCGGCATTCGCGTCAAGGCCGCCTTGACGGACAAGATCATCGCCTACGGCGCGGTGTTCAACGGCGATCCGTCAGGCCCGGGCGACGCCGATCCGCAGATTCGCGACCATCACGGTCTCGCATTCCGCGTCAACGATCCGCCCTGGGTGATCGGGCAGGTCCGCTTCAACTACGACATCGATATCGGCGGCCGTCCGCTCGCCGGCAATTTCACGCCGGGGGCCTGGAAGCATTATGGTTCGTTCGACAGCCAGCGGTTTACCGCGGAGGGCATGTCGATCGCGGATCCCGACGGGTCCGGCATTCCGGCAAAGCTTCGCGGCAACTACGGAATCTTTGCGGTCGTGGAGCAGGTGCTCTACCGCCCGCCGGAGGTCACGGACAACAGCACCTCGGCCTCGATCCCCGGCGTCACGGCGTTCGGCCGCATCGCCTACAGCCCGCCGGACCGCAATCTGATCGACCTTTATGTGGACGGCGGCATCGGCTTCGTCGGCTTCACGCCAGGCCGTCCGCTCGACCGCTTCGGCGTGGCGATGGCCTACATGCGGATCTCCAACACCGCCCGCAACCTCGATGTCGATACCCAGGCCTTCACCGGCGTCCTGAGTCCCGTGCGCAGCAACGAGACCTTGCTCGAGATGATCTACGAGGCGCACATCAAGCCTGGCTGGCTGGTGGCGCCGTACTTCCAATATGTGTTCCGCCCCTCCGGCGGCATCCCGAACCCGAATGATCCGACCGGAGTTTCGCGGATCGGTGACGCCGCAGTCTTCGGCGTCACCACCACGATCAGGTACTGACCCGGACTACGCCATCGCGGGCTTCGGTTCGGGCCGCGGCTGCCGCGAGATCGCCAGCACGATCAGCGAAGCGAACACGCAGAGCGCGCCGGCGACGAAGAAGGCGGGCAGGTAGCTCGCCAGCAGCGTCCGCGACAGGCCCGCGCCGAACGCCGCGGTGCCGGCGCCGAGCTGATGGCCGGCAAAGATCCAGCCGAACACCAGATTGGCGCGCTCAGGGCCGAACTTCTGTGCGGTCAGGCGCACCGTCGGTGGCACCGTTGCGATCCAGTCGAGCCCGTAGAACATCGCGAAGATCGACAGCCCGTAGAACGAGAAGTCGCTGAAGGGCAGGAAGATCAGCGAGAGCCCGCGCAGGCCGTAGTACCAGAACAGCAGCCAGCGGTTGTCGTATCGGTCCGACAGCCAGCCCGAGAAGATGGTGCCGAAGAAGTCGAAGATGCCCATCGCCGCCAGCAGGCTCGCTGCCTGCACCTGCGGAATGCCGAAATCCAGGCACATCGGGATCAGGTGGACCTGGACGAGGCCGTTGGTCGAGGCGCCGCAGACGAAGAAGGTCGCAAACAGGATCCAGAACGCGCTCGACTTCGAGGCGTCGCGCAGCGTGCCCAGCGCCACCGCGGTGATCGATCCGTGGTTGACGGGCGGCGCGGGCAGGGGCTCGGTGCCCTCGTCACCGAACGGACGCAGGCCGAGATCGCTCGGGCGGTCGCGCATCGCGAGCAGGACCGCCAGCGCGGAAACGCCGAGCATGATGCAGACGAAGCCGAGTGCCAGCCGCCAGCCGAAGCGCTCGGTGAGGCTTGCCAGCAGCGGCAGGAACACCAGCTGGCCAGTGGCGACGCTGGCGGTCATGATGCCGACGACGAGGCCGCGCCTTGCTGCGAACCAGCGCGTGGCAATGGTGGCGCCCAGCACCAGCGCGGTCATGCCGGTGCCGATGCCGATCACGACACCCCACAGCGCCACGAGCTGCCAGACCTCGGTCATGCCGAGCGATAGCACCAGCGCCGTGACCACGATGAGCTGCGCGGTCAGCGTGACGTTGCGCAGGCCGTAGCGGTTGAGCAGCGCGGCTGCGAACGGCGCCATCAGTCCGAACAGGATGAAGCGGATGGAGAGCGCGGAGGAGATTTGCGCCGTGCTCCAGCCGAACTCCTTTTGCAGGGGAACGATGAACACGCCGGGCGCACCGACCGTGCCGGCGCTGATCAGTGCGGCGAGGAAGGTCACGCCGACCATCACCCAGCCGTAGTGGATATTGCGGCGGCTGAGGGATGCCGCGAGCCAGTTCGAGATCATTGGGCCTCAACGTTGATGGGCAGGTTTGAGACCTGCGCGAGCCTGCAGAATGGCACGGGAATCGTCTGTCGCAAATGACAGAGTTCCCTCATTTCAGGACATGCACCGGGTCAGTGCACGAGACGCTCGACCGCGATCGCCGTGGCCTCGCCGCCGCCGATGCAGAGTGCGGCGACGCCGCGCCTGAGGTTCTGCGCCTCCAGCGCATGCAGCAGCGTCACGATCAGCCGCGCGCCGGTGGCGCCGATAGGGTGGCCGAGCGCGCAGGCGCCGCCATTGATGTTGAGCTTGTCGCGGGGAATGCCGAGATCGCGCTGCGCCGCCATCGCCACCACGGCGAAGGCCTCGTTGATCTCGAACAGGTCGACGTCGCCGGCGCTCCAGCCGACCTTGTCGAGCAGCTTGCGGATCGCCGGGATCGGCGCCGTGGTGAACCATTGCGGTTCCTGGCTGTGGGTGGCGTGGCCTTTGATCACTGCCAGCGCCGGCAGGCCGTTGCGATCGGCCAGCGACCGCTTCGTCAGCACCAGCGCCGCGGCGCCGTCGGCGTTGGCGGAGGAAGCTGCCGGCGTGATGGTGCCGTTGGCGCGGAACGCCGGTTTCAGGCCGGGGATCTTGGCCGGGTCGACCTTCAGCGGATGCTCGTCATTGGCGATGATGCGGGGACCAGCCTTCTCGGTGAGCGTGATCGGCGCGATCTCGGCCTTGAACGCCCCGCCCTCGACCGCCTTGCGGGCGCGGCTCAGCGTTTCCATCGCATAGGCGTCCTGGTCCTTGCGGGTGAACTGATAGGCCTCTGCGGTCGCTTCGCCGAAATCGCCCATGGAGCGGCCGGTCTCGTAGGCGTCCTCCAGCCCGTCCATCATCATGTGGTCGATGATGCGGTCGTGGCCGGCGCGGTAGCCGCCGCGCGCCTTCGCCAGCAGGTAGGGCGCATTGCTCATGCTCTCCATGCCGCCGGAGACGACGATGTCGGCCGAGCCCGCGCGGATGATGTCGTGCGCCAGCATGGTCGCCTTCATGCCGGAGCCGCAGACCTTGTTGACCGTGGTGGCGCCGGTGGCATCGGGCAGGCCGGCTGCGCGCGCGGCCTGGCGCGCCGGCGCCTGGCCTTGTCCCGCCGGCAGCACGCAGCCCATGAAGACTTCGTCGACCTTCTCCGGTGCGAGCTTGGCGCGTTCCAGCGCCGCGCCGATCACGTGCGATCCGAGCTTGTGTGCGGGGAGCGGCGACAACTCGCCCATGAAGCGGCCGAGCGGCGTGCGGGCGGCGGAGACGATGACGACGGGATCGGCGGCTTCGGCCATGGTGGAGCTCCCTGCGATGGCGGATGTGTAGAATTATGATCATCATATGATGCGGCGCAAGAAATGCAACGGCGCCCGGCATGAGAAATTGTCGTGGTTCGGATGAGATTTGTGAGTGAGAGCCGAGATTCATCTCCAACGTCGTCCCGGCGAAGGCCGGGACCCATACCCACCGAGTCAAATTTGACGAAGACCCGTGGTTGCCAGTTCGCGCCGCAACTTCTCCCTGGGGTTATGGGTCCCGGCCTTCGCCGGGACGACACAAAGGGTGGAGTCCGCAGGAGCGGGGCAATCAATAAAGGACGCACGATGCGTAGCTTGCTCGCCTAACGCAATGGTTGTGGGGAGCATTCGATTCTGCCACTCTCGAATGTCATAGAGAACGGGAACATCTGCAGCGAGAGCGGCTTTGCCAATGAGGACCAGCGTTGTTGTGTCCCGAATCATCCTCGCGCTCGCAATCGAAGCGGCTGCCGGGCTACGGGTCGATCCACTCTTAGCTTGCTCATTTGTTGACGAAGCGGCTGCCGGCGCGGAGTCGATCAGGATTTCAAACTACTATTTGCTGGCTTCGGGCTTTCTCGGCCTCATCTGCATTCTTCTGGCGTTCCACCGTGGACGCTGGGTCTTGAGCCTGATTGTCGTAACTCTCGCCTTGGTCTTTCATCCCAGTTGGATGATCGGTCCGATGCATGGACCGGATTGTTCATATCCGAACATAGAAGCCTCTCAAGCCGTGTTGGCCTTGATTGTCCTCCTACTCGGCTATCATTTGTGGCGAATTGTTGTCGCAAGGAGGCGCTTGTCCTTGCGAGACTACCGCTTCCTGTTCACAAACGCCTGCATCAGCCGCGTCGGCTCGTCGGTCAAAAACGACTCGCCGAACACCTTGACGCTCAAATTCACCGACTCCGTCAGCGGCAGTTCCTCCCACTGCCGCAGCAGCGCCTTCTGCGACCGGAGTGCCTCGGGGCCGCATTCGAGCAGCGCCTTCACAAGGTGCTCGACCTCGGCATCCAGTCCGCCGGGCGCGGCGACCTTGTCCACCAGTCCCCAGGCCAGCGCGGTCGGCGTGTCGATGTTCTCCGCCGTCATCACCAGCCAGCGCGCGCGGGCCCAGCCGATCAGGCGCGGCAGCAGCGCGGCGTGGATTACGGAGGGAATGCCGACGCGGACCTCCGGCATGCCGAAATGCGCATCGTGGCCTGCGATCCGGAAATCGCAGGCGGCCGCCACTTCGAGCCCGCCGCCAAGGCACCAGCCGGGCATGCGTGCGATCACCGGGGCCGGGAAGGCGCGCACGGCCTCGCAGAGATCGCGCAGGCGGCTGATGAAGGCTTCCGCGGACTTCTGGTCGAGCCTGGCCATCTCCTTGATGTCGGCGCCGCCGATCATGCTCTTCTCGCTCTGGCCGCGCAGCACCACGACACGGATGCCGCGATCGGAGGCAAGCTGCTGCAAGCCTTGGCGGACCGCGTCGGTCACGGGCGAGCCCAGGATGTTGAGCGAGCCGGCGTTGCAGATCGTGACATGAACGACGCCGCGCGCATCGCGCGTCACGCCGCAGTGTTGATTGAGCATTTCCATGGCGGGGTCTCGGAGGTTTCGTGGACGCGCGCGAGGGAGCGCAGGCCGTGCTCACTTCCGGGCCGAAACGCCGTGCTTGTCAAGCGGGCGGGAGACGGAGTTGCCAGCGCGAAGTCCGCAGCATAGTATGACACATATCATACAAAGGGGCGGCCATGACCAACATCGACCAACTCGATCTGTATTCGCCGGCGCAACGGCGCGAGCGCGTGGTGGACTGGCAGGTGCCGGCGCCGGTCGCCAAGGCGGCGATGGGGCTTTCCGGTATGGACGCCATGCTCGGGATCCGCGACGGTCGGCTGCCGCCGCCACCCTTCGCAAAACTGATTGGCTTCACCATGGCCGTGGTCGAGCCGGGCCGGATCGTGATGGAACTGGAGCCGCGCGAGGATCTCGAAAATACCATCGGCCTCCTGCACGGGGCGACCGCCGCGGCGCTGCTCGACACCGCCATGGGATGCGCGGTTTCGACCAGGCTGGAGGCCGGGCAGGGGTCCGTCACGCTCGATCTGAAGCTGACCTTCCTGCGTCCGCTCTCGGTCCGTTCCGGGGTGATCTCCGCCGAAGGTAAAGTGATCAAGCTGGGACGCCAGAGCAGCTACACCGAAGGCTTCGTCCGCGACGGCAAGGGCGCGCTCGCAGTCCATGCAACTGCAACCTTTTCCATGATTGGTAACAATTTAAATGCGAATTAAGAAGCCATTCGCGGCATTTGCGTGTTATGAAATGACCTCCGACATTCAATGAGAGCCGCATGCGCTACTCCCGGGAACACAAGCAGGAAACCCACGATCGCATCGTGAAGAAGGCTTCCGTGCGGCTGCGCGAAAAGGGCGCCCACGGCATCGGCGTCGCCGACCTCATGAAGGAGGCGGGCCTGACCCATGGCGGCTTCTACGCGCATTTCGATTCCCGCGAGGCGCTGGTGATCGAGGCCTTCGGTTATGCGATGGACCGCTCGATGGAGCACTGGCGCAAGCAGTCCGATCAGGTCGCGCCCGAGAAGCAGTTCACTCAGATCGTCGAGACCTATCTCTCGACGCTGCATCGCGACAATCCCGGTCATGGCTGCTCGATCCCCGCGCTGGGTGCCGAGATCGCCCGTGAAAGCCCGAAGACGCGCAAGGCCTTTGCCGGCAAGCTCGACGAGATGATCGAGATGATGGCGGACTACATCCCCGGCCAGCCGCGCAAGGCCGCCCGCAAGCAGGCGATTGCGACGCTTGCGACGATGGCCGGCACCATGCTGCTGGCGCGCATCGCCGGCTCCAGCGAGCTGTCGGACGAGGTGTTGAAGGCCGGCAAGGACAGCGCGCTGGATGGCGCGAAGCGTGAGCCGAAGCTGGCGGCTGCGAAGAAGCCGAAGCAGAGTTAGGCAGGATGCGTAGGGTGGGTTAGCGAAGCGTAACCCACCACTTCTCTTTCGGCGGAGACACAGTTGGTGGGTTACGCCTTCGGCTAACCCACCCTACGAAGCCGGCGAATTCTCACCGCCCCGCAAACAGCCCCCGCTCGCGCTCCACGATCTCGCTGATGTAATCCGCCACCGCCCTGATCCGCGCCAGATCCTTGCTGTCGGCATGCATCAGCATCCAGAAGGTGCGGGTGATCGAGATCTCCTCAGGCAGCACCGGGACAAGCTGCGGATAGTCGCTCGCCATGAAATGAGGCAGCACGGCAATGCCGAAGCCGGCGAGCGTGGCGTTGAGCTGCGCGATCAAATTGGCGCTGCGCAAGCGCGCGGAAATCCGCGGCGACACCTGCGGCAGATAGTCCAGCTCGGGCGTGAACAGGAGCTCCTCGATGTAACCGACGAAGCGGTGCTGCGGCAGCACCTCGCGTGAGGCGATCGTCGGGAACCGGTCGAGATAGGAGGGTGCGGCGTAAAGCCCGAGGCGGTAGTCGAGCAGCTTGCGTCCGACGATCCGGCCTTCCTTGGGCATCGTCAGGCTGATGGCGATGTCGGCCTCGCGCTTGGAGAGACTGAACAGCCGCGCAGTGGCTACAAGTTGCAGGTCGAGATCGGGATACCGGTCGGCGAAGGCAGCGAGCCGTGGCGCCAGGAAGGCGGTGCCGAACCCGTCGGGGGCGCCGATCCGCACCGTGCCGGTCAGGCGCGCGACCGAGCCGCCCACCTGTTCCTGATTGGCGACGATGGTCGATTCCATCGCCTCCGCGCTGTCGGCGACGCGCTGGCCGGCCTCGGTCAGGAGATAGCCGGTCTTGCGGCGGTCAAACAGCTTCGCCGAGAGGTGCTTTTCCAGCCGGTCGACCCGGCGGATCACCGTGGCATGGTCCACCCCCAGCTGCTTTGCGGCAGCCGAGACCGAGCCGCCCCGCACGATGGCCAGCACGAAGCGGAAGTCGTCCCAGTCGATCGCGCCTTGATCCAGCATTTTCGCACATCTATGGTGCAATATATCAGACTTGAATCCTATAAAATGCAGGTCAATAGGATTTGTCAAAGCGTTCAGCCCGGCTTCAAGGAGATCTTTGCCATGCGCTCAATCGGACATTTCATCGGCGGCAAGGAGATCAAGGGGACGTCGGGCCGGACGGCCGACGTGTTCGAGCCGATGACCGGCGACGTCCAGGCCAAGGTGGCGCTGGCGTCCAAGGCGGAAGTCCGCGCCGCCGTCGAGAACGCGCGCGCAGCACAGCCCGAGTGGGCCGCGACCAATCCGCAGCGCCGCGCCCGCGTCATGATGAGATTCGTCGAGCTGGTTCAGCGCGACTACGACAAGCTCGCCGAGCTGCTGGCGCGCGAGCACGGCAAGACCGTGCCGGACGCCAAGGGCGACATCCAGCGCGGCCTTGAGGTCGCGGAATTCGCCTGCGGCATTCCGCACCTGATGAAGGGCGAGTACACCGAAGGCGCCGGCCCCGGCATCGACATCTATTCCATGCGCCAGGCGCTCGGCGTCGTCGCCGGCATCACGCCGTTCAACTTTCCGGCGATGATCCCGATGTGGAAGTTCGCCCCCGCGATCGCCTGCGGCAATGCCTTCATCCTGAAGCCGTCGGAGCGCGATCCTGGCGTGCCGATGCTGCTGGCCGAGCTGATGATGGAGGCGGGCCTGCCGGCCGGCATCCTCAACGTCGTCAACGGCGACAAGGAAGCGGTCGACGCGATCCTGGACGATCCCGATATCAAGGCCGTCGGCTTCGTCGGCTCCACGCCGATCGCGCAATACATCTATGAGCGCGCCGCCCAGACCGGCAAGCGCTGCCAATGCTTCGGCGGCGCCAAGAACCACGCCATCATCATGCCCGACGCGGACATGGACCAGGCCGTCGACGCGCTGATCGGCGCGGGCTACGGCTCGGCCGGCGAGCGCTGCATGGCCGTCTCCGTGGCCGTGCCCGTCGGCAAGACCACCGCGGACCGCCTGATGGACAAGCTGATTCCGCGCGTCGAGAGCCTCAAGATCGGCACCTCGATCGATCCGTCCGCCGATTACGGTCCGCTGGTGACCCGCGAGGCGGTCGAGAAGGTCAAGGGCTACATCGACATCGGCATCAAGGAAGGCGCGACGCTCGCCGTCGACGGCCGCGGCTTCAAGATGCAGGGCTACGAGAACGGCTTCTATCTCGGCGGTTCGCTGTTCGACAACGTCACCAAGGACATGCGGATCTACAAGGAAGAGATCTTTGGCCCGGTGCTCTCGGTCGTGCGCGCGCACGACTACAAGGAAGCGCTGGCGCTGCCCTCCGAGCATGACTATGGCAACGGCGTCGCGATCTTCACCCGCGACGGCGACGCCGCACGCGACTTCGCGGCCAAGGTCAATGTCGGCATGGTCGGCATCAACGTGCCGATCCCGGTGCCGATCGCCTATTACACCTTCGGCGGCTGGAAGAAGTCCGGCTTCGGCGATCTCAACCAGCACGGCCCGGACTCGGTCCGCTTCTACACCAAGACCAAGACGGTGACCTCGCGCTGGCCGTCCGGCGTCAAGGAAGGCGCGGAGTTCTCGATCCCGCTGATGAAGTGATTCTCCTTAGAGCGAGGGCACGATGCAGTTCGCTCTGAACGAGGATCAGATCGCGGTTCGCGACATGGCGTTGGCGTTTGCGGCGGAGAAGATCGCGCCGCACGCGCTGCGCTGGGACGAGGAGAAGCATTTCCCCGTCGACGTGATGCGCGAGGCGGCAGCCCTCGGCATGGGCGGCATCTACATCCGCGACGACGTCGGCGGCTCCGCGATGTCGCGGTTCGACGCGGCGCTGATCTTCGAGGCGCTGGCGACGGGCTGTCCGACCACATCAGCCTTCATCTCCATCCACAACATGGCGTCCTGGATGATCGATGCCTATGGCAGCGACACCCAGCGCCAGAAGTGGTTGCCAAAACTCTGCACCATGGAGTTGATCGCCAGCTACTGCCTGACCGAGCCGGGCGCAGGCTCGGATGCGGCGGCGCTGCGCACCCGCGCGGCGCGCGACGGCGACCATTATGTGCTCAACGGCCAGAAGCAGTTCATCTCGGGCGCCGGCGGCACCGATCTGCTGGTCGCAATGGTGCGCACCGGCGGCGACGGCCCTGGCGGCATCTCGACCCTCGTCGTCGACGGCAAGACGCCGGGTGTCTCCTTCGGCGCCAACGAGCGCAAGATGGGCTGGAACGCACAGCCGACCCGCGCCGTGATGTTCGAGAATGCCCGCGTCCCGGTCGCCAACCGGCTGGGCGAGGAGGGCATCGGCTTCAAGATCGCGATGGCCGGGCTCGATGGCGGCCGCCTCAACATCACGGCCTGCTCGCTCGGCGGCGCGCAGACCGCGCTCGACAAGGCGCGCGCCTACATGAAGGAGCGCAAGGCGTTCGGCAAGCGGCTCGACGAATTCCAGGCGCTGCAATTCAAGCTCGCCGACATGGCGATCGAGCTCGAGGCCGCGCGCACCTTCCTGTGGCGTGCCGCCGCCGCGCTCGACCGCAAGGACCCGGACGCCACCATGCTCTGCGCGATGGCCAAGCGCTTCGGCACCGACGTCGGCTTCGAGGTCGCCAACCAGGCGCTCCAGCTTCATGGCGGCTACGGCTATCTCAGCGAATACGGCATCGAGAAGATCGTGCGCGATCTGCGCGTGCACCAGATCCTCGAAGGCACCAACGAGATCATGCGGCTGATCGTGGCGCGCAAACTGATCGAGGGCGCGCGATGAATGCAGTGGAGGAGGGCGATCTGGTCGCCCGCGTCGAGGGTGCGGCCGGCGTGATCAGGCTCAACCGTCCCAAGGCCATCAATGCCGTGACGCTGGAGATGTTTCGCGATATCGAGACCGCACTCGACCGCTTCGAGGCCGATCCGGCCGTCGCCGTGATCCTGCTCGAAGGCGCCGGCGAGCGCGGCCTGTGCGCCGGCGGCGACATCCGCACGCTCTGGGAAAGCTCGAAGGTCAATGGCGATCTCGGCAAGATCCTGTGGCGCGAGGAGTACATCCTCAACGCCCGGATCAAGAAGTTTCCAAAACCGTATGTCGCCTTCATGGACGGCATCGTGATGGGCGGCGGCGTCGGCCTCTCCGCGCATGCGAGCCATCGCGTCGTCACCGATCGCACGAAACTTGCGATGCCGGAGGTCGGGCTCGGCTTCTTCCCCGATGTCGGCGGCACCTGGCTGTTGTCCCGTTCGCCGGGCGAGATCGGCACCTATTTCGGCCTGACCGGCCAGACCATGAACGGGCCGGATGCGATCCATGCGAAGTTCGCCGACGCCGTGGTGCTGGCCGCCAAATGGCCTGAGCTGCGCGAGGCGCTGACCAGGATTCGCCCAGGCGTGACCGCAGCCGAGGTCAGCAGGCTCATCAACGGTTTTGCGACCGGCGAGACTGCGGGGCCGGTCGCCGCAAAAGAGCCGATCATCGACGCTCTGTTCGGCTTCGACCGCATGGAGGACATCGTCGCGGCGCTGAAGCGCGATGGCTCCGAGTTCGCGCAGGCGACGCTGAAGACGCTCAACGAAAAATCGCCGCGCGGCATGGTGGTGACCTTGAAGCTGCTGCGGCTCGCGCGCGCCGCGTCGAGCCTGGAAGAGTGCCTGGTGCGCGAATATCGCGCCGCGCTGGAAGTGTTCCGCAGCGACGATTTCCGCGAGGGCGTGCGCGCCGCCGTGATCGACAAGGACCGCAATCCGGCCTGGTCGCCGCCGCGGATCGAGGATGTGACGCCGGAGGTGGTTGCACCGTACTTCGCCGAGATCGGCGCCGACGAACTGAAGTTCAACTAATAACGACTTTCAAGCGGAGGAAACGAAGATGGCCACGATCGCATTCATCGGTCTCGGCAACATGGGCGGCCCGATGGCGGCCAATCTGGTCAAGGCCGGCCACAAGGTGGTGGCCTTCGACCTCGTCGAAGCCTCGCGCGCGCAGGCCAAGGCCGACGGTGCCGGCATCGCCGACAGCGCGGCCGGCGCGGTGAAGGGCGCCGATGTTGTCGTCACCATGCTGCCCGCGGGCAAGCACGTGCTCGGCGTCTGGAACGAGGTCGTTCCCGCCATGACCAAGGGCGCGCTGATCATCGATAGCTCCACCATCGACGTCGAGAGCGCGCGGCAGGCGCATGCGCTCGCCGCCAAGAACGGCGTGCTCTCGGTCGATGCACCGGTCTCGGGCGGCACCGGCGGGGCCAAGGGCGCCACGCTCACGTTCATGTGCGGCGGCGACGACAAGGCGTTTGCGGCGGCAAAGCCCGTGCTGGAAAACATGGGCAAGAAGATCGTGCATTGCGGCGGCGCCGGCGCGGGGCAGGCGGCGAAGATCTGCAACAACATGATCCTCGGCATTTCCATGATCGCCGTCAGCGAAGCCTTTGCGCTGGGCGAGAAGCTCGGGCTCTCGCACCAGGCGTTGTTCGATGTCGCCTCGACATCTTCAGGTCAGTGCTGGTCGCTGACGACCTATTGCCCGGTGCCGGGCCCGGTGCCGACCTCGCCGGCGAACAACGATTACAAGCCGGGCTTCGCCTCGGCGCTGATGGTGAAGGATCTGACCCTGGCGCAGGACGCCGCGAAGGCCGCGGGCGCGGCGACGCCGCTCGGCCAGCATGCGCAGGAAATTTACCAGGCCTTCGACAAGGCGGGCCAGGGCGGGGTGGATTTTTCCGGAATTATCAAGCACGTTCGCGGCCTCGCTGGAAAATAGCGAGGCTTTGCCCGTAGCCCGGATCGAGCGAAGCGAAATCCGGGACAGCTGCTTCCAATTGCGTAGCCGGCCCCGGATTGCGCTTCGCTCCATCCGGGCTACGCTCGCAGGTCAATTCGACGGGCCCGGACCATGACGACATTTCAGGAAGCGCGCGCGTTCCTTCTACAGCACCGCACGGATTACGAGACAGCGGTCAAAGGCTTCCGCTGGCCCGATCCGGTTCCCTTCAACTGGGCGCTCGACTGGTTCGACGCCGAGTTGGCAGGGAATGCGGAGAGCAAGGACCGGCCAGCGCTCTGGATCGTCGATGCCGCGCAGGACCGGCAGACAAAACTGTCCTTCGCCGCGCTGTCGCGCCGCTCCAACCAGGTCGCGAACTTCCTCCGCGCGCAGGGCTTGAAGCGTGGCGATCATCTTCTGCTGCTGCTCGGCAACGTGGTTCCGCTGTGGGAGACCATGCTGGCTGCGATGAAGCTCGGCGTCGTCGTCATCCCCGCCACCACGCTGCTGACGGCGGACGAGCTCCGCGACCGCCTCGATCGCGGCAAGGCGAGGGCGGTGGTTGCCGCGCAGGATCAGGTCGCGAAGTTCGCAAGCCTTGATGCCGATGGTCTCGTGCGTGTCGTCGTCGGGGCCGCGTCTGACGGCTGGCTCTCGTTCGACGAGGCGGCCCAGGCTTCCGAGAGCTTTGCGCCCGACGGCCCGACCAACGCCGACGATCCGATGCTGCTCTATTTCACCTCCGGCACCACCGCAAAACCGAAGCTGGTGCGGCACAGCCAGCGCAGCTATCCCGTCGGCCATCTCTCCACCATGTACTGGGTCGGGCTGAAGCCGGGCGACGTCCACCTCAACATTTCCTCGCCCGGCTGGGCCAAGCACGCCTGGAGCTGCTTCTTCGCGCCCTGGAATGCGGGCGCCACGGTGTTCGTGGTCAACCAGCCGCGCTTCGATGCCAAGGGCTTGCTCGCCACCATCGGCCGCTGCGGCGTCACCACGCTGTGCGCGCCGCCGACGGTGTGGCGGCTCTTCATCCAGGAGAACCTGGCGTCGTTCAAGGTCACGTTGCGTGAGGTCTGCGGCGCCGGCGAGCCGCTTAATCCGGAGGTGATCGACCAGGTGCAGGCGGCCTGGGGGCTCACCATCCGCGACGGCTACGGCCAGACCGAGACCACGGCGCTCGCGGGCAACTCGCCCGGGCAAAAGATCAAGGTCGGCTCGATGGGACGGCCGCTGCCGGGCTATCGCGTGCAGGTCAGCGACGCCGACGGCAATCCCGCGAAGGAGGGCGAGGTGACGCTGGTGCTCGGCACTGAGCGTCCCGCCGGCCTGATGCAGGGCTATCAGGACGACGCCGGCGCAGTGTCGGGCGCGGAAGGCGAGCTCTATCGCAGCGGCGATGTCGTGTTCGAAGACGAGGACGGTTATCTCACCTTCGTCGGCCGCTCCGACGACGTCTTCAAATCCTCCGACTATCGCATCAGCCCGTTCGAGCTCGAGAGTGTCTTGCTCGAGCACGAGCTCGTCGCCGAGGCCGCCGTGGTGCCGAGCCCTGATCCGATCCGGCTCGCGATCCCCAAGGCCTTCGTGCTGCTGATCTCGGGCGCGGAGCGCTCGCCGGAGACCGCGCTGTCCATCTTCCAGCATCTGCACACGCGGCTTGCGCCGTTCAAGCGCATCCGCCGCATCGAGATCGTCACCGAGCTGCCGAAGACGATCTCCGGAAAAATCCGCCGCGTGCAGCTGCGCCGGTTGGAGCGCGACGACGACCGCGATGATTCCCTGCGCGGCCGCGAATTCCGGGAAGAGGATTTCCTGGAGCTGCCGAAAGCCAGGGGTGAAAGTTAAGTGGGTACCTTGGTCATTCCGGGGCGCGCGGAGCGCGAACCCGGAATCCATTCGGCAACAAACTCTGTGGCACAATGGATTCCGGGCTCGATGCTGCGCATCGCCCCGGAATGACGCGATCTGGAGCTAGCAATGAACGAAGTCTGGAAGAAGCCGCCGATTACGCTGGACGCCTACCAAGCCATGGTCGGCAAGGAGGTCGGCGTGTCGTCGTGGCACCTGGTCGACCAGCCGCGCATCGACACCTATGCCGACGTGATCGAGGACCACCAGTTCATCCACGTCGATCCCGAGCGCGCGAAAAGAGAAACCGCCTTCGGCACCACCATCGCGCACGGTTTCCTGACGATGTCGCTGCTGTCGATCATGTCTTATGAAGTCATGCCGGTCATCGCCGGCACCACGATGGGCGTCAATTACGGCTTCGACAAGCTGCGCTTCATCTCGCCGGTGCGTTCGGGAAAGCGCGTCCGTGGCAGGTTTGCGCTGGCCGAAGCCAAGCTGCGCAAGCCGAACGAGTTGCAGTCGCGCACCCACGTGACGGTCGAGATCGAGGGCGAGGACAAGCCCGCGCTGGTCGCCGAGTGGCTGGGGTTGATCTATTTCGCCTGAGCGGGCTCGTCATTGCCGGGCTTGACCCGGCCATCCATCGCTGGTCAAAAGCTTTTCGATTTTGATGGATGGCCGGGTCAAGCCCGGCCACGACGATCCAACATTTGGGAAACGCACTCATGGCAATCAGGTTCGACGGACGCGTCGCCATCGTCACCGGCGCGGGCAATGGTCTCGGACGGGCGCACGCGCTGGGGCTGGCGAGCCGCGGCGCCAAGGTCGTGGTCAACGATTTCGGCGGCGCGCGCGACGGCACCGGCGGCTCGCTGTCGCCCGCGGAGACCGTGGTCGAGGAGATCCGCAAGGCCGGCGGCACCGCGATGGCCGACGGCGCCGACGTCTCCAATTTCGAGCAGGTCACCGCGATGGTCGAGCGTGCCACCAAGGAGTGGGGCAGCGTCGACCTCTTGTGCGCCAATGCCGGCATTTTGCGCGACAAGTCGTTCGGCAAGATGGAGGCGGCCGATTTCCAGAAGGTGCTCGACGTGCACCTCGTCGGCACCTTCTACTGCTGCAAGGCGGCCTGGGCCGGCATGCGCGACCGCAACTACGGCCGCATCGTGCTCACCACCTCGTCCTCCGGCCTCTACGGCAATTTCGGCCAGGCCAATTACGGCGCGGCGAAGTCCGGCATGGTCGGCCTGATGAACGTGCTGGCCGAGGAAGGCCGCAAGAGCGACATCCGCGTCAACATCATCTCGCCGACCGCGGCGACCCGCATGACCGAAGAGCTGCTGCCGCCGCAGGCGCTGCAGCTGATGAGGCCGAACGCGATCACGCCGGCCGTCGAGTACATGCTGAGCGAGGACGCGCCCACCCGCACCATCATGGGCGCCGGCGCCGGCTCGTTTGCGGTGATCAAGATCGTCGAGAGCGAGGGCATCAACCTGCCGGAGTCCGAATGGACGCCGGACGCGGTCGCCGCGCATTTCGCCGAGATCAGCGACATGTCGAAGGCGAAGGCCTTGCAGGGCGCATTCGAGCAGACGCAGAAATACGTGGCGCAGGCCGCAGCGAGGGCGGGCATCAAGCTCTGAGTTGTCATTCCGGGGCGCGCGTAGCGCGAACCCGGAATCCATCGTGCCACAGAATCCGCCGTCTAATGGATTCCGGTTCGCGCCCAAGAAGGCGCGCCCCGGAATGACGAGCTAGGCGCTAGAATCTGGCCTAAACTCCCGCCATGATCGCATCCGAATCCCACGTCGCCATCATCGGCGCCGGCCCCGCTGGCCTCATGGCGGCGGAGGTGCTGGCGCAGGGCGGGGCGCGCGTCACCGTTTACGACGCGATGCCGTCCGCTGGCCGCAAATTCCTGATGGCAGGCCGGGGCGGGCTCAATCTCACCCACAGCGAGCCGCTGCCGCAGTTCATGCCGCGCTATCGCGAGGCGGCGCCGAAGCTCCAAGCGGCGGTCGAAGCCTTATCACCCGACGCGCTGCGCGCCTGGAGCGAGGCACTGGGGGAGCCAACCTTCGTCGGCAGCAGCGGGCGGGTGTTTCCAAAAGCGTTCAAGGCCTCGCCCTTGCTGCGCGCCTGGCTGCGGCGGCTCGATGCCTCTGGCGTGCGCTTTGCCTTTCGTCATCGCTGGATCGGCTGGGACGGGGAACGGCGACTGGTCTTTGAAACACCCAACGGCACAGTTGCCATCGCCGCAGACGCGACCGTGCTCGCACTCGGCGGCGCAAGCTGGCCGCGGCTTGGGTCGGACGGTGGCTGGGTCGATCTTGTCGCGGCAAAAGGCATCGCTGTCTCAAAGCTGCGGCCGGCCAATTCCGGCTTCACGGTTGCCTGGTCCGATGTGTTCCGCGACCGCTTTGAAGGCCAGCCGCTCAAGGGTGTGGCGCTTACGGTTCGCGCGCAGACGGTGCGCGGCGAAGCGATGATCACGCGCAGCGGTATCGAAGGCGGTGCGATCTATGCGCTGTCGGCAGAGCTGCGCGAGGCGGTGCTGGGTCTCGGACGGGCGACACTGACGATTGCACTCCGGCCCGACCTCGATGTGGCCGCGCTGACCACGCGTCTGTCGGGCACGCGCGGCAAGCAATCGCTGGCGAACTTCCTGCGCAAGGCGGCGCAACTGTCCCCGGTCGGCATCGGTCTGATGCAAGAAGCGGCCATTGCATCCGGCCGGTCGCTGGCATCGCTGTCGCCCGCGGAACTCGCCCATCTGGTGAACGCAATTCCGATTCAGCTCACCGGCGTCGCCGCGATCGATCGCGCTATCTCGACCGCAGGCGGGATTGCACTCGACGAACTCGATTCCGACTTCATGCTCCGCAAGCTGCCCGCCGTGTTCGCAGCCGGCGAGATGCTGGACTGGGAGGCCCCGACCGGCGGCTATCTGCTGCAGGCGTCGTTCGCGACAGGAGCCGCGGCGGGCAGGGGTGTGTTGCAGTGGCTCAAGCGGTCTTAGAACGCCGTCGCCCTTCGATGCCTCCGCAGCGCGCCCTTACCTCAGCTTTCCCCGTGCCGCCACCGGCAGCGTGCCGATGATCTCCTCGCCGCGCACCATCACCACCTCGTCCATCATGTTGACGACGACGCAGACGTGATTGGGCACGATGCGCACGACGTCGCCGACATTCGGGCGGGTGTTACTGCGGGAGAGGTCGAGGAAGCCGTGCTCCTCGGCGAAGCGCGCGATCTTGGCTTCGGGGTGCTCCAGGATCAGGCCGTGGCCGTCGAGCCCGCCGGTGTCCGTCGTCAGCGTCTTCGAGCCGGCGTCCAGAATGCCGCGTTCGGGTGCGGCGCGGCTGACGACAGTGGAATAGATGTGCAGCGCGCAGTCGTCCCAGGTGGCGGAGCCGGCCGCGACCTGCATGCGGTCGTTGTAGATATAGGTGCCGAAACGATGCTCGGTGCCGCCCTTGAGCTTGCCGATATACTTGAGGTTCGGCGTGCCGCCGGTCGAGACGATGGTGGCCTCCAACCCATGGGCGCGCACGCCGGCCAGTGCTTCGTCGTAAAACTTCTGCGCGTCACCCCAGCCGGTCTCGGTCGGATAAAGCATGAAGCCGGCGAAGTGCAGCCCCTTGGACGCCGCGATCTCGCGCGCCAGCGCAATCGCCTCCGCCGGCGTCTCGACGCCGGCGCGCTTGCGGCCGGTGTCGCATTCGACCACGACCGAGAGCGGGCGGCCCGAGGCGGCGGCTGCCTTGGGCAGGCCGGCGACGACGGTCGAATTGTCCGCGGCCACCGTCATGTTCGCCTTCGCCTGCAGCGCGCCGAGCCGCGCCATCTTCTCCTCGCCCAGCAGATTGTAGCTGATCAGGATGTCGTCGATGCCGGCATTGGCCATGATCTCGGCCTCGCCGAGCTTCTGGCAGGTGATGCCCTTGGCGCCGGCCGCGACCTGCATCTTCGCGATCGTCGGGTTCTTGTGGGTCTTGATATGCGGCCGGCTGGCAATGCCGGCGTCGTCGCAGGCCTTCTGGATGCGCGCGATGTTGCGCTCGACCTTGTCCATGTCGATCACGGCACACGGCGTGCCATATTCACGGGCGATCTTGGCGGCGAGGGGAGTTGTCATGGGTTATGCCTGTTCTATCTCTTCGCGGAGCATTTCCAGTTCGAGCCAGCGCTCTTCGGCGGCGGACAATTCGTCATGCGCCTTGGCGATGGCAGCAGAGGTATCGTCGAATTTTTTGCGATCCTTGGCGTAGAGGTTGGGATCATCGATCACGCGCTGTAACTTGGCGATATCGGCCTGCAATTTTTCCATCTTCTTCGGCAGGGTTTCAAGCGCGTGCTTCTCGTTGAAGCTCAATCGGCGTTTTTGCGCGGCAGCAGGAGCGGTGGACCGGTCCTCTTTCTTCTCAGCGGGGGCTTGCGCCTTCGCCGTCTCGCGCTTGAGGTCGGCGCCGCGCTGCGCCAGCATGTCGCTGTAGCCGCCGGCATATTCGATCCATCTGCCGTCGCCTTCCGGCGCGATCACCGAGGTCACGACGCGGTCGAGGAAATCGCGGTCGTGGCTGATCAGGATCACCGTGCCCTCGTAGTCGCCGAGCATGTCCTCGAGCACGTCGAGGGTTTCCAGGTCGAGATCGTTGGTCGGCTCGTCCAGCACCAGCAGGTTCGACGGTTTTGCCAGCGCGCGCGCCAGCATCAGCCGGCCGCGTTCGCCGCCCGAGAGCACTTCGAGTGGGGTGCCGCGCTGCTCCTGCGCGAACAGAAAGTCCTTCATGTAGCCGACGACGTGCTTCGGCTTGCCGCCGACCATGATCTGGTCGCCGCGGCCGCCAGTCAGCGCCTCCGCCAGCGTCGACTTGGGATCGAGGCTTTCGCGGTGCTGGTCGAGCGTCGCCATCTCCAGATTGGCCCCTAACCGCACGGTGCCGGAGTCGGGCTCCGCCCCGCCGGTCAAAAGATTGACCAGCGTGGTCTTGCCGGCGCCGTTCGGGCCGACGATGCCGAGCCGGTCGCCGCGCTGGATGCGGGTCGAGAAATTGTCGACGATCAAGCGCGCGCCAAACGCCTTGGTGACGCCCTTTGCCTCGATCACCAGCTTGCCGGATTGCTCGGCCTCGGAGGCTGCGAGATTGGCGCTGCCGGCGGTGCCGCGATAGTTGCGGCGCTGGTCGCGCAGCGCATGCAGATTGCCGAGCCGCTTGACGTTGCGCTTGCGCCGGCCGGAGACGCCGTGGCGCAGCCAGTGCTCCTCGTCGACGATCTTGCGGTCGAGCTTGTGCTGGTCGCGCTCTTCTTCCGCCAGCACGTCGTCGCGCCAGGTCTCGAACGAGGCAAAGCCGCGGTCGATCTGCTTGATCCGGCCGCGGTCGAGCCAGGCGGTCGAACGCGACAGATTGGTGAGGAAGCGACGGTCGTGGCTGATCAGCACCAGCGCGCTGCGGCGGCTGTCGAGCTCCTTTTCCAGCCACTCGATGGTGGAGAGATCGAGATGGTTGGTCGGCTCGTCCAGCAGCAGGATGTCGGGAGAGGGCGCCAGCACGCACGCCAGCGCCGCGCGGCGGGCCTCGCCGCCGGAGACGTTTGCGGGGTTCTCGTTGCCGGTCAGCCCGAGCTGCTCCAGCAGATAGCGTGCCTGGTAGGGATCGTCCCCGGGCGCGAGCCCGGCCTCGACATAGGCGAGCGTGGTCTTGTGGTCGCCGAAATCCGGCTCCTGCGGCAGGTAGCGGACCGTGGCGCCCGGCTGCACGAAGCGCGTACCGCCGTCGGACTCGACGATACCGGCCGCGATCTTCAGCAATGTCGACTTGCCGGAGCCGTTGCGGCCGATCAGGCAGACGCGCTCGCCCGCCGCGACATTGAGCTCGACGCCGTTTAGAAGCGGCGTGCCGCCAAAGGTCAGCCGGATGTCTTTGAGTTGAATCAGCGGCGGCGCCATGGTCAGCCTTGACTTGGATTTTGGCTCGTTGCGACCTGGTCGGCGCGGCGGCGCTGGATCCGGCGCAGCGTCTGGTCGAGGGCCGAGAGAAAAGTCGAACGGTCGCGCGGCGCGAACGATCGCGGGCCGCCGGTGACTTCGCCGGCCGAGCGCAAATCGGTCATCAAATTGCGTACCGCCAGCGTCATCCCGATCGATTCTTCCGTGAACGGTTTTCCGTTCGGCGCGATCACGTCGGCGCCGGCCTTCACGCAGCGGCTTGCAAGCGGAATATCCGCGGTGACGACGACGTCGCCGGGACCGGCGCGCTCCGCGATCCAGTCGTCGGCGGCATCCATGCCGGCGCCAGCCGCGATGCGTTCGATCGAGGGATCCTGGGGCACGCGGATGAAATTGCCGGCGACGACGCTCACCGGTACGCCATGCCGGGCCGCGACGCGATAGATCTCGTCCTTCACGGGACAGGCGTCGGCGTCGACATAGATGCGGGTGATGCTTGGGGTGTCAGCCATTGGCGGCGTGGTACCCCATTCGGGCCGCAAAGGCGAGGGGATTGACCGCGTTTCCCTGGGGCCTACGATCGGCCCGGAACCAACAAGAATCCAGGGAAAACCCCCATGCCGAACCGGCTCGAAACCTACCGCGTCGAGGCCCACAACACCGCAAAACAATCCGAAAACAAGATGCATGACGACACGGTGGCGCGCCGCTTCGGCTTCTCCGGCGGGCTGGTCCCGGGCGTCGATGTCTTCGCCTATATGATGCACGTGCCGGTGGCGCGGTGGGGCCGCGATTTCCTCACCCGCGGACTGGTGGAGGCTCGCTTCATCAAGCCGGTCTATGACGGCGAGACGGCCGACGTCGATGCGACCGAGCACAACGGCCTGCTCACGATCGAGGTGTTCAGCCGTACCGAGCTCTGCGCCACCGGGACAGCCTCGCTGCCGGCGGCTGCGCCGGCGGTGGATTTGAGCGACTATCGCGCGGTCCCCGCGGTCGCCATGCGCAAGCCGGTCAGCCCGGCGACGTTCGAGACCGGCAAATGGCTTGGCACAGAGCCGCGCCGATGGATCGGGCAGGCCGCCGCGGACTATCTCGCCGATATCAGGGAAACCGATCCGATCTTCGCACGCGAGGGGCTTGGCCATCCCGGCCTGATCCAGCGGGTCATGAACCGCGTGCTCGTCGACAACACCATTCTGGGCCCGTGGATTCATGCCGGCAGCCGCATGCATCTGCTGTCGGCCGCACATGCCGGCGACGAGATCACCGCGCGGGCAAAAGTCACCGCGAACTACGAGAAAAAGGGCCACCGCTTCGTCGAGCTCGACGCGCTGGTCGTCGCCAACGGCACGACGCCGCTGGCGCACTGCCAGCATACTGCGATCTACCAGCCGCGCGAGCAGGCGGCGGCCTGAATGCCAGTTGAGGTCTCCTTGCGTGCCCTCGTTTGTTTTGGAATAGCACTCCTTTTGTCGCTCCATGCGCTTTGCGCCGTGCATGCCGCCGCACCGGTGCCCGATAGTGTGTCGCTCAGCGAGCAGACGACGACGTGGAGCGCCGTCAAGTTCGCCGTCGATGCGGACAATGGCTTTGTCAGCGGGTCGCTCAACAAAAGCATGATCGTCGAACGCAGTTTCAAATCCTACGTGCTTGAGAATCGATATCTGAGGGTAACGCTCGTGCCCGAATTCGGAGGGCGTATTCTTTCCATGGTCTACAAGCCGACCGGCCACGAGCAGCTTTATCGAACGGAAGTCGGAGTGCCTTACGGCATGAAGGCCGGAAATTTCTACTACGACTGGCTGATGGTGTACGGCGGAATCTTTCCCACGTTCCCGGATGCCGAGCACGGCAAGACGTGGCTGAAGCCGTGGGCTTTCCGGGTGGTGAAGGAGGGCGCCGACGAAGTCACGGTCGTGATGTCGTTCCGGGATGACTTCGACTATTCCGCGCGGCCGAGCAAGTTCAGGGGCGCGACCGGCATCGAGGCGAATTACTACGTCACGCTAAAGGCCGATCGTGCCRCACTCGATGCGCGCGTGGTGCTGAAGAATCCGAACGACGAGGCTGTCCAATATGAGTATTGGACGTGCACGACGCTCGCTCCGGGATCGGAGCCGAAAAATCCCAGGGCAACGGGCGGCGCCGAAATCATCGCGCCGATCCGAACTTTCACGACGCCTGCCTGGTCGACCAGTCTGGCAGACGGCGACGAGAGCGCGGGCATGGGCAGGCGGCGCTTCGAAAACCTGCGCTACTTCAAGAACTGGCGAACGATGGGCATCGCCTATGCTGCACCAGATATGCAGGGCGGAAATTTCTGGGGCGTCATCAACCATGACAATGCAGAAGGAATTATTCGCATTGCGGACAATACCCTCACGCGGGGCTTGAAAATGTGGACGTGGGGGTTTCCGTCGCTCACCGGCGAAACCGATGCCCGGAAGGATCCGAACGAGTGGCGGCCGTATGTCGAATTATGGGCGGGCATGTCAGACCAGTTTTTCCACAGCGCAGACTTTCCCGCACGCAGTGAGGTGTCGATTCCGGAAACCTACAGCCCCACCGTCGGCATGAGCAACGTGACGCATGCGAACGAGAAAATCCTGATCAATTTCTCGGCCGAGGCGTCTCGCGCCGTTCTCGAGTTCTTCAGCGTCGAACCGGCCATCCCGTTGCTTGTCACGTTGAAACAGGGTGACACGGCTCTGTTCAGCGGGGTCGTGAGCGCCGATCCGAACAACGGAAATCGCATTTCGGCAGCGATTGCCGACGGCCGCAGCGGGGAAAAGATACGGCTAACGATCACGACGACGGAGGGAAAGGAGTTGATCGCCGCCGAAACGGCGATCAAGTGATCTCTTTCGGAATGCCGGTCGAAGCCCCCGGCGTTATCACGATCGCGAAACTCCCCCTTACGCCGTCCCCTTCGCATCCTGGATCGCGCGCCACACCCGCTCCGGCGTCAGCGGCATGTCGATGTGCTTGATGCCGTAGTCGGAGAGCGCATCGACCACCGCATTCACCACCGTGGACATGCTGCCGGCGCAGCCGGCTTCGCCGCAGCCCTTGGTGCCCAAGGGATTGCTCTTGGCCGGTACGGGGTGGTCGCCGACCGTCATGTTCGGAACGTCCTCCGCGCGCGGCAGCGCGTAGTCCATCAGCGAGCCCGTGATCGGCTGGCCGCTCTCGTCGTAGCGGACCTGCTCCATCAGCGCTTGTCCAATGCCCTGGACGACGCCGCCATGGAGCTGGCCTGCGACCAGCATCGGGTTGATCACCGTGCCGAAATCGTTCACCGCGCTGTAGCGCACGATCTGCACCACGCCGGTATCAGGGTCGATCTCGACCTCGGCGACGTGGCAGCCGTTCGGGAACGCCGAGGGCACCGGCTCGCTGGTGTGATCGACGTCGAGCGTCTCGGGTACGCCGTCCGGCACCTTGCCGTCATGCAGCTTCTTGGCGAGCTCCATGATGTCGAGGCTGCGGTCGGTGCCGGCGATGGTGAAGCTGCCATCGGCGAACTCGATGTCGGCCTCGGAGGCCTCGAGCATGTGGGCTGCGGCGCGCTTGCCCTTCTCGATCACGAGTTTCGAGGCTTCCACGATCGCCATGCCGGTCGCCGTGATCGAGCGCGAGCCGCCGGTGCCGTTGCCGGTGTGGACGATGTCGCTGTCGCCCTGCACCAGCTTGACGCTTTCGAAGGGGACGCCGAGCTGCGCGCACAGCACCTGTGCGAACGGCGTCGCATGGCCCTGGCCGTAATCGAGCGTGCCGGTGACGAGCTGCACGCTTCCATCGGGATCGAACACGATCTTGCCGAGCTCGGGGCTCGGCGGCGCGGTGACCTCGAGATAGGAGCCGACGGCGATGCCGCGCAGCTTGCCGGCCTTCTTGCTCTCCTTCTTGCGCTTGGCGAAATTCTCGTGGTCGGAGATTTCGAGCGCCTTGTTGAACACCGCCTGGAAGTCGCCGCTGTCATAGGTGACGCCGGAGGAGGCCGGGAACGGCATCTGGTTCGGCTTGATGAAGTTGCGCTTGCGCAGGGTCAGCCGGTTGATGCCCATCTCGTCGGCGGCGCGGTCGATCAGCCGCTCCATGTAGTAGTTCGCCTCGGGCCGGCCGGCGCCGCGATAGGCGCCCATCAGCGTGGTGTTGGTCAAGACGGTCTTGATGTCGACCGCCATCAGCGGCGTGCGATAGACGCTGGAGAAGTTCTTGCCGGTGTTGAGCGAGAGCGGCCCCGGCGCGACGCCGGTGATGTAGGCGCCGAGATTGCCGTAGCCTTCGAGCTTTGCGGCAAGGAAATGCCCCTCGGCATCGAGCGCGAGCTCGGCATGGATCTTCTGCGCGCGGCCATGGCTGTCGGAGAGGAAGCTGGTCGAGCGCTCGTCGAGCCATTTCACCGGGCGGCCGAGCACTTTGGCCGCATACAGGATGCACATGTACTCGGGATAGTTGACGTTCTTCATGCCGAAGGAGCCGCCGACATTGGCGGTGAGGATGCGCACCTTCTCGTTCGGCACCTTCAGGTTCTTGGCGAGGTTGGCGCGGTTGCCCGCGACGCCCTGCGTCGGCATCTGGATGGTGTAACGCTCGGTCTTCTTGTCGTAGGAGGCAAGCCCGACGCGCGGCTCCATCGAGACGACGGCGACGCGGGTGTTCTCGATGTCGAGCCTGGTCACATGGGCGGCGCCGGCGAAGGCGGCGTTGACCTTGTCCATGTCGCCATAATGGTAGTCGAGCGCGACGTTGTTGGGGATGTGGTCGTAGAGAAGCGGCGCGCCGGGTTTCGCCGCCGCTTCGGGATCGGTCACCGCCGGCAGCGGCTCGATGTCGACCTCGACCGCCTCGGCCGCGTCGCGCGCCTGCGCCAGCGTCTCGGCCACCACGAAGGCGATGGGATCGCCGACGAAGCGGACCTTGTCGGTCGCGAGCGGCTGGCGGTTGGTCTGGCGCAGGGGGGAGCCGTCGCGGCTTTTCAGCGGCAGGCCGCAGGTGAAGGGGCCATAGCCGGCGGCATCGAGGTCGGTGCCGATCCAGACCCCCAGCACGCCCGGCATCGCCCTGGCGGCGTCGGTGTTGATGCCGCGGATGACGCCATGGGCATGGGTCGAGCGGACGACCACGGCATGGGCCTGGCCGGGCAGGTTGAAATCGTCGGTGTAGCGGCCCTTGCCGCGCACCAGGGTGTCATCCTCCTTGCGGCGGACCGGCTGCCCGACGCCGTATTTTTGCAGTGCAATAGCGTTTTCGAGCGTGGACGATTTGGTGTGTTCTTGCATGGGATTGACCTGAAAAGCCGGCAATTGCGCGTTTTGTGGGCGCCTGGAGGGCCGGACTCCCCTCAAATAACGCACCGCCCCGTTCACGACAACGCACGAATGGGCATGGTCCTATGTGATGCGTTGTTGCGCAGACCTGACGCGCTGCTAATGTTTCAGGCGAAAAAGCAATTCCAGATCGGCCCAACGGGCCGCGGAAAGACAGTTTGTATGAATGACCACACGCGGCTCCGCGACGGCCTTGCGCCGCACGGTGAGCTGGAGGGGTCGATGGCGGCGGTGGTATTGGCCACTGAGCCGGCCGTCGCCGCACAAGCGCCGGGAACCGGCGTCTATGCGGCGCTGGACCTCGGAACCAACAATTGCAGGCTCCTGATCGCCTGTCCGACCAGCGACGGCTTTCGCGTGGTCGATTCCTTCTCGCGCATCATCCGGCTCGGCGAGGGCGTCTCCGCCACGGGGTGCATCAGCGAGGCCGCGATCGAGCGCGCCATCGCGGCGCTCAGCATCTGCCGCGACAAGATCAACTTGAGGAAAGCGCGGCGGTTGCGGTTGATCGCCACCGAAGCCTGCCGCGCGGCCTCGAATGCGGAAGGCTTTCGCAGCCGTGTCGTGGCCGAGACCGGCATTGAGCTCGAGGTGATCGACCGCGAGACCGAAGCCGCGCTGGCCGTGCTCGGCTGCTCGCCGCTGGTCGATCCCAGGGGCAGGGGCGCGATCCTGTTCGATATCGGCGGCGGCTCGACCGAGCTGGTGCGGATCGAACGTGATCCCGCAAATCCGGAGCCGCGCATCAAAGCCTGGATGTCGATCCCGTTCGGCGTCGTGACGCTCGCCGAGCAGTTCGGCGGCCGTGACGTGACGCCGGAAATCTATGCCGCGATGGAGCAGGAGGTCGCAAACCACGTGGCGCCGTTCGCCGAAGCGCATGGCCGCGATCTCGCCGACATGCACCTGCTCGGCACCTCCGGCACCGTGACGACGCTCGCCGGCATCCATCTCAATCTGGCGCGCTACGACCGCCGCCGCATCGACAGCATCTGGATGAACGATTCCGACATCACCGCGACCATCAACAAGCTGCTCGGCATGAGCTACGAGGAGCGCGCGAACAACAGCTGCATCAGCGTCGAGCGCGCCGATCTGGTGCTGGCCGGCTGCGCCATCCTCGATGCGATCCGTCGCGCCTTTCCGCTGCCACGCCTGCGCGTCGCCGACCGGGGCCTGCGCGAAGGCATGCTGGTCGAGATGATGCGCGAGGACGGCGCGCTCAGGAGCTGGTGAGATGGCCAAGGACACCACCGGCCGCTTGCACGTCCAGGTCAAGACCGGCGGCAAGCGCAAATTGTCGTCGAAGCTCTGGCTGGAGCGGCAGCTCAACGATCCCTATGTGGTCAAGGCCAAGGCGCTCGGCTATCGCTCGCGCGCCGCGTTCAAGCTGCTCGAGATCGACGACAAGTACCGCCTGCTGAAGCACGGTATGGCGGTGGTCGATCTTGGTGCTGCGCCGGGCGGCTGGAGCCAGATCGCCGCCAAGCGCGTCGGCTCGGTCGACGGCAAGGGCAAGGTCGTTGCGATTGATCTCTTGGACATGCCGGAGATTGCCGGCGTGGAGTTCGCGCAGCTCGACTTCATGGACAATGACGCTCCTGGCAAGCTCACCGCGATGCTCGGCGGCGGCGCCGACGTCGTGATGTCCGACATGGCCGCCAACACCACCGGTCACCGCAAGACCGACCAGCTGCGCATTGTCGGCCTGATCGAGACCGCGGCGGCGTTTGCCTGCGACGTGCTGAAGCCGGGCGGGGCGTTCCTTGCCAAGACCTTCCAGAGCGGCGCCGATGCCGAGCTGCTCGCCCAGCTCAAGCGCGATTTTGCGACCGTGCGCCACGTCAAGCCGGCCGCGAGTCGGCAGGATTCGTCGGAGCGCTACGTGCTGGCGACGGGGTTTCGCGGACAATAAGTCGCACGGCGCCGCACATCCCGCGGTAGTCGCCCGACGATAACACAACGTTCACATCAGCAACATCTTGAGATGTTAATCGCCACCTCGACAATTCCAGCGGGTGGTTCGATATGCAGTGCCTTTCAGGACGTCGGCGTTTCCATGCCTGGAAGCGCGCCATGCTCGCTGCCTCGACTCTCTTCCTGACGTCGTTCTCGGCAATCCTCGATTCCACCACGCCCTCGGCTGCATCTGCATCGATCGTCGTGGACACGCTGGTGCCGTTCAACGAGGGCATCAGCGGCAACGACGATCTCGGCGACCTCAAGCGAATCTACCAGAGCGCGAATAGCCCGACCGAACAGGCGCTCGATCAGTTCAACAAGGTGATCGCGGATACCGGCATGAAGCGGGCGCGACTGCTGCAAAGCGACGTCTATTGCGACCTCGACCAGACCGGGAACGTTTTCGGATACACCGACGGCGAGGGGTTTCACGCAGGAGACTGCTATCCGCTGCGTTGGCATCTCGATTGGGCGGTGGGTCGTGGGCTGTCGCCGCACGTGGCCGTCGCGTCCTACATGCCGCAGAGCATGGTGCAGTATGGAGCCGGTGAGACCTGGGCTTCGCAGAGCCCCGCTGTTCTGGAGCGATATCGGAAGTATGTGCGAGCGCTGGTACGCTATATCGCCACGAAGGCCTTCGATGGCGGAGCCTCGAGCGTTATCTTCGAGGTCAGCAACGAACTCGACATCGCCGATTCCGAGCCGGAAAATTTCAACTACACCGATCCGTCGACCTACACGCTCAAGCCGTTGGGACCGTGGGGCAACTGGCTGTGGTGGATCGCCCCGGACCGGTATGTCCTGCACCAGTGGCCGCCGCTCCAGACGCACCTGCTATCCGGCGCCGAGGACAGGACGCTGGCGTATCCCTACCGGCAGGATGCCCGCCGACTCGGCCGGCAGTTGTTGCCGGTGCAGAAGATCGTTTCGGACGCCATCGACACCGTCAGGGGACAACTCTCCGGCATCAACGCCTATCGCGAAAAAACGCTCGAGATCGCCGGTCCGGCCCTCACCGGGCTGACGTTCCTCTCATATCCGCTGGACACGCCCCCAAGCCCCACCCTGGAGGAACAGTTTCTGGAACAAACCTTCAATCCGCTGGCCGGCAGCTACGCGCCCCAATTCAACGCGCACCTGAATCGCTTCTCGTTCCACTACTACGGCTCGACCGACGGTACCGCCGGCTTCGCCTTGTTCGGTCAGATGATCGACAAGATCAATGCCAAGCTGCAAGGCTTGAAGCAAGGCAACGCGGCCATGCCCGACGTCACGCTGTTCGTATCTGAATGGGGTCCGGCGGTCGACGAAAGCAGCGACGTCAATTACTCGCACAAGGGAGCCGCGTGGGCGGCCGCCTTCCTGCCCGAAGCGGTGAGGAAAAAGATCGCCCTGGGCTCGTATCTCGTCATCGGGGACGGACAGGGCGCTGGGCCGTCCCAGCTCGGGCAGGCGAGCCTGCTGCACAAGCAAAGCAACGGAAAAGACGCCAACGGACGGGACCTCCCGGCCGATTACTATCCAAAGCCCGTGGCCAACCTGTTTGCGATGTACAACAAGATGTCCGGCCAGCGCAGGCAGGCTATTGTGAGCCCCGGTGGATCAAGCACCAATCTCAAGACGTTCGCGACCTGGGACGGCGCCAACTCGACCGCGAACATCATGGTCTACAACTACGATCCGACACGTGTCTTCGGCAGCAACGTTTCGACCGAGACGCCGGAGGGAATTTCGCTTGAGGTCGCCAACCTGCCGTTCAGCGACGGCTCGACGGTGACGATCGAGCGCTACCTGATCGATGCGAATACCGGCAATCTGGCGAAGTTCTATTCCGATCCGGCCCACCCCGATCCCAACCTGCAGAGGATATGGCTGCAGCGAACGATCAATAGCGGAAAGCTCGTCCTGACGGGCGACGCGCTCGGGCTGGGTGTCGTGCTCTACCGCATATTGCCGCCGACGCTGGTTCCCTAACCCAGCCGCTGATCCCGCACGTCCTGCGTATCCTCCGTCGCAGCCTTGACGGCGGCTTTGGCCGCACCCTTGTCCGCGCCCTTGCGGCTGGAAATCTCCACCGCCTTGCGGCCGGAGATCTCGTGGCCGGCGTCGGCAGGCATCTGCCAGAAGAACCAGCTCGACGCCGCCGAGGTCAGCGCGACCACCACGAAGGCGGGCGCGAACACGGTGGCGTTGAGCTCGCTGACATGGCCGAGCCACATCGTCGTCTCCACGGAAGCTGCGCCGACGGCGACGCCGGCGGAGACCGCGAGCTGCTGGTTGACGCTGACGAGCGTGGTGGCGCGGCTCATCTGCGCGGTCTCGACCTCGGCATAGGCCACCGTGTTGATCGCGGTGAACTCCAGCGAACGGAAGAAGCCGCCGACCACCAGGATGATCATGATGATCAGCAGCGGCGTCGTCACCGTGAACAGCGCACAGGCGGCGAGGAAGACCGCGCTGACGATCGCGTTCACCGTCATCAGATTGCGGAAGCCGAATGTGCGGATGATCCGCGCCGCCAGCGTCTTCATGCCCATGGCGCCGAGCGAGGAGGCGAAGGTGACGAGGCCGGAATGGAACGGCGTCAGCCCGAAGCCGATCTGCATCAGGAGCGGGAGCAGGAACGGCAGCGCGCCGATGCCGAGCCGGAACAGGAAGCCGCCGAGCACGGCCGCGCGCAGCGTCGGGAGGTTGAGCAGCGAGAAATCCAGCACCGGAGATCCGGTCCGCCGGGCGTGCAGCACATACAGCGTCATCGCGATCGATCCGCCGACGACCAGGGCGGCGACCGTGCTCCACGGCAGCAAATTGAGGCCGGCCACCGACAGGCCGAACGCAATGCCGGCAAGCCCGAGCCCGGCGAGCACCATGCCGTAGAGATCGAACGGCTCGCGTTCCTCGCTGGTGATGGGATCGATGAAGCGCAGCGCCATGAAGATGCCGAGCAGCCCGATCGGGATGTTGATCAGGAAGATCCAGTGCCAGGACGCGTAGGTCGTGATGAAGCCGCCGAGCGGCGGCCCGATCACCGGACCGATCAGGGCAGGGACCGTCACCCAGGCCATGGCGTTGACCAGCGCGCTCTTGTCGACCGAGCGCAGCAGCACGAGGCGCCCGACCGGCGTCATCATCGCCCCGCCCATGCCCTGCAGGATGCGCGCGAACACGAAATCGGTGACGGAGGTCGAGAGCGCGCAGCCGACCGAGCCGACCATGAACACGCCGACGGCGATCGCAAACACCATGCGCGCGCCGAAGCGGTCCGCGGTCCAGCCGCTCGCCGGGATGAACACCGCAAGCGACAGCAGATAGGACGTGATCGCGAGCTTCAGCGTCAGCGGGCTGGTGCCGATGTCGGCCGCGATCGCCGGCAGCGAGGTGGCGATCACCGTCGAATCCATGTTCTCCATGAAAAGCGCGGTGGCCACGATCAGCGGAATGACGCGTTGCTTGTCGACCATGACGGATTGGTAATGAAAATCGGAAGGAGGGGTGGAATTGCGGCTTATCACCGCCACCGACCCGGGACCATTGCGGATCGACGCATAGCACCTAGATCCCGCGTAACAACGGTGTGACCTCTCTCCAGGGTTGCGTGTCGCGCTCCTTCGTCATTCCGGGGCGCGCCACTTGGCGCGAGCCCGGAATCCATTGGGCCGCAGGGACCGCTGCGGGATGGATTCCGGGCTCGCGAGGTCGTCGCTCCCCGGAATGACGAGGAGGGGCTGCCCCCGGCTATCCACGCTGAATTTACCGAAAAAGCCTGTGCATGGCTGGCCAGCGGTCCGAATTGCTTTGATTCGTCACCCGGCCGTGCTATCGACCCGCGTCAACCCCACCGATGGGCTCCGATTCTCCGGCGATGCCGCAAGGTACGCCGAGGGCGGCGCTCATCCATAGCTATTTGCGGCAGGGCCGCAGGAAGGAGTTGGCAGATGGCCACGGTGCAAGTTCAAGGCATCCGCGAAGCCCTTACGTTCGACGACGTGCTGTTGAAGCCAGGCCTCTCGGACGTCATGCCGGGCGAGGTCGACATCCGCTCCCGCGTCACCCGCGCCATCCCGCTCAACATCCCGATCATGGCCTCCGCCATGGACACCGTGACCGAGGCCCGCATGGCGATCGCCATGGCGCAGGCCGGCGGCATCGGCGTCATCCATCGCAATTTCGACCCCGAAGGGCAGGCCGCCCAGGTCCGCCAGGTCAAGCGCTACGAGTCGGGCATGGTGGTGAACCCGCTCACCATCAGCCCCGATGCCACGCTCGACGATGCGCTGAAGCTGATGAGCGATCACGGCATCTCCGGCATTCCCGTCGTCACCGGCGCAGGCAAGTCCACGCCGGGCAAGCTGGTCGGCATCCTCACCAACCGCGACGTGCGGTTCGCCACCGACCGTCGGCAAAAAGTCTCCGAGCTGATGACGCATGAAGGTCTCGTCACCGTGCGCGAGAACGTCAGCCAGGACGAGGCGCGGCGGATGCTGCACCAGCATCGCATCGAGAAATTGCTGGTGGTCGATGAGCAATATCGCTGCGTCGGCCTCGTCACCGTGAAGGACATGGAGAAGGCGGTCGCCCATCCGCTCGCCTGCAAGGACGCGCAGGGCCGCCTCCGCGTCGCCGCCGCCACCACCGTCGGCGACACCGGCTTCGAGCGCACCGAGCGGCTGATCGACGCCGGCGTCGACCTCGTCGTCGTCGACACCGCACACGGCCATTCGCGCCACGTGCTGCACGCGGTGAACCGCATCAAGCGTCTCTCCAACTCGGTGCAGGTCGTCGCCGGCAACGTTGCGACCACAGAGGGCGCGCAGGCGCTGATCGACGCCGGCGCGGACTGCATCAAGGTCGGCATCGGTCCGGGCTCGATCTGCACCACGCGCATCGTCGCCGGTGTCGGGGTGCCGCAGCTCACCGCGATCATGGATGCGGTCGAGGCGGCGAAGAAGTCCGACATCCCCGTCATCGCCGATGGCGGCATCAAGTTCTCCGGCGACCTCGCCAAGGCGCTCGCCGCCGGCGCCGACATCGCCATGGTCGGCTCGCTGCTGGCCGGAACCGACGAGACGCCCGGCGAAGTGTTCCTGTGGCAGGGCCGCTCCTACAAGGCCTATCGCGGCATGGGCTCGGTCGGCGCGATGGCGCGCGGTTCGGCCGACCGCTACTTCCAGCAGGACATCAAGGACACGCTCAAGCTCGTCCCTGAAGGCATCGAGGGCCAGGTGCCCTACAAGGGCCCGGTCGGCAACGTCATGCACCAGCTCGCCGGCGGCTTACGCGCCGCGATGGGCTATGTCGGCGCGCGCGATTTGAGCGAGCTGCATTCCAAGGCCCAGTTCGTCCGCATCACCGGCGCGGGCCTGCGCGAAAGCCACGTCCACGACGTCACGATCACGCGCGAGGCGCCGAACTATCCGGGCGGGGGTTAGGTCGCTTCGCTCGATCGCTCCGCTCTCTCCTTCGTCATGGCCGGGCTTGACCCGGCCATCCACGTCTGGCGGCTCGCTCTGTGGCCCGTGGATGCCCGGGTCAAGCCCGGGCATGACGACGGAGAATGAGGCGTCGGCTTTCTCAAATTCGCCAATGCGACAAACGCGAGCGACGAAGCGCTCCACCGGTTTTGTATTGACGCGCTCCGCTCCCTCCGCTTCGCTCGCGCCGAAGAAACTCAGGAGGAAGCCATCATGTCCCAAGGCAAGCGCATCGTTCTCGCCGCGCGTCCCGTCGGTGAGCCCAAGCCGTCCGATTTCCGCATCGAGGAATTCGCAGTCCCAGCGCCGGGGCAGGGCGAAGTCCTGCTGCGCACGATCTGGCTGTCGCTCGATCCCTACATGCGCGGGCGCATGAGCGAGGGGCCGTCCTACGCCGCGCCGGTGCCGATCGGCGGCGTGATGGAGGGCGAGGCGGTCAGCGAGGTCGCGGCCTCCAACAATCCTGATTTCGCGGTAGGCGACATCGTGCGCATCCGCTCGGGCTGGCAGACGCATGCGATCTCCAGCGGCAAGGGCCTGATCAAGGTCGATCCCAAGCTCGGCCCGATCTCGACCTCCATCGGCGTGCTCGGCATGCCCGGCATGACCGCCTATACGGGGCTGCTCGACATCGGCAAGCCTCAGGAAGGCGAGACCGTCGTCGTGGCCGGCGCCTCCGGTGCGGTCGGCTCGGCCGTCGGCCAGATCGCCAGGATCAAGGGCGCACGCGCTGTCGGCATTGCCGGCGGCAAGGACAAGTGCGACTACGTCGTGAAGGAGCTCGGCTTCGACGCGTGTCTCGATCATCGCGAAACCGATTTTCCGGCCAAGCTGAAGTTCGCCTGCCCGAAGGGCATCGACGTCTATTTCGAGAATGTCGGTGGCGCCGTGTTCGAGGCGGTCTTCCCGCTGCTCAATCCGTTCGCGCGCGTGCCGGTCTGCGGCCTGATCGCCCATTACAACGACACCGAGGCCAAGCCGCCGAAATGGGCCGCGTCCATGATGCGCGCGACCCTGACCAAGCGGCTGACCTTCCGCGGCTTCATCGTCTCCGACTTCGCCGCACGCCACGGTGACTTCCTGCGCGACATGTCGGGCTGGGTCCGCGAGGGCCGGGTGAAGTACAAGGAGTTCGTCACCGAGGGCCTGGAGAGCGCGCCGGGCGCCTTCATGGGCCTGCTGAAGGGCGCCAATTTCGGCAAGCAGCTGGTCCGGGTCGGGCAGGATAGGGCTTAGCTGCAAAGCCTGATTTGGCTGCAATCCAGCGCCTTTCGCGGGCTGGATGGTTAAAAAAGAGTCACCGATCGGCCACACCTGCCGGCAAAAGCCGCTTGTGTGACCGTCGGTTCATTGACGAGCCGGCGAAGGCATTGAATCATCGCGCATATTTCAGGTGCTGCGATGTTAGAGATTGGTATTTTCTGCGTAATCCTTCTGGCCGCCGGCTATTGGACGACCTTGTTCGTCATGGGCCGCCGCGACGACGTCATCCATGGCAAGTTCGTCCACGCCGACGACGAGAGCGACCTCAGCCAGCCTTCGATGCCGGCGCCACGGCCGCCGTTCCCGAAGCGTCCGGTCAAAGCTGCGCGACCCGCTGATGTCCAGCCTGCCAATGTTCAGTCCGGCAATATTCAATCTGGCAAGGCTGAGGCCAAGCCGGTGAACAGCGAGGCGCTGCAATCCTTGCTGGCCGCGATCCAGCAGGATCTCAAGAGCGTCGCGTAAGCCGCAACCCTCAGACGCTGCCGCGCTCGACCAGGAACAAGTCGACCGCAAGCCGCTGTTCGGCTGGCGGCGCACCGGCAAGCCGTGCCAGCAGCAGTTCGCCCGCGATGCGCCCCACGGCCGCTGCGTCGAAGGAGATGGTGGTGAGACCGGGCGTGATCTGATCCGCCACGTCGTTGTCGCCGAAGCCGAGCAGCGCGAGATCGCGCGGCACCGACAGGCCGCGCGCGCGGGCCTCGATCAGCGCGCCGGTCGCGAGCAGGTCGTTGGCGCAGAACACGGCATCGACGCGGTCGCCGCGATCGAGCAGGGCGGTGAAGGCGGCGCGGCCATCGACGAGCCCCGTGATCTCGCCGACCCCGATCTCGTGGACGATATCGAGGCCCAGTTGCGCCGCCGCCGCGCGAAACCCGTCGCGGCGGAGCGCGCCACGGCCGCTGCTGCGTCCGATGAAGGCGACGCGGCGATGCCCGGCGTCCGCAAGACGCCGTGCCGCCATCGCGCCGGCATCGGCATTGGGCAGGCCAACCAGCATGTCGATGGGATCGCGCGGATACGCCCAGGTCTCGATCACGGGAATGCCGAGCTCCTCGAGCGCGGCGCGGTTCTCCTGGAGCTCGATCACGCCGGTGAACATCACCGCGGCCGGCCGGATGCCGCGCAGCGACTGGATCATCGCGACTTCCTTGGCATAGGAGTAGGAGGTCTGGCCGACCAGCACCTCAAAGCCTTCCGGCTCCAGCGTGGCGGCGAGACTGCGCACGGCGAGCCCGAATTGCTGGCTGAGGATGTTGGAAACGAAGGCCACCACCACGTTGGACCGCCCCGAGCGCAGCGCGCGCGCATGCGGGTTGGAGGCATAGCCGGTCGCCTCGATCACCTCGAGGATGCGGTCGCGGGTGTCGCGATTGACCTTCTCGGGATGGCGCAGCACGCGTGACACCGTGATCGGCGACACGCCGGCGCGCTCCGCCACCTCCTCGATGCGCGGCGGTCGTCCGGTCGCGCTCGCCCGGCCGGGCGGCGCCGGAATGCGCACCACGTCGTCGTAGCTCGGCTTCACCGGATCGGTCATCGAATCCCTGGAGAGAACGACGCTAGGTTAGCGCATGATGAGATCGGGTCGTATTGCAACCGCGCCGAAGGTGCGCTCCCTCCCCCGCTTGCGGGGGAGGGCTGGGGAGAGGGTGTCTCCGCAATCGAGAACCCCCAAGAGGAGACAGCCCTCACCCGGCGCTTCGCACCGACCTCTCCCGCAAGCGGGAGAGGTGCAGCGAGTGTGCGGCCAAAGTTCACCGCACCATGACCTCGTCGCGCGCGAGCGCGCGGCCGACCTGGACCAGGCAGTCGCCGCTCTGGCTGTCGGTGTGCAGGCGTTGCGAGATCACGATGCCGTCGGCGGGGAAGCGCAGCACCTCTTCCGGCAGCTCGGGGCGCTCGAAATCATGATACCAGCCGGCAACGTCGCCGGCCGCAACCCGCGCGCCGACCATGACCGCCGGCTCGAACCAGCCGCGCCGCGTCGCGAACACCGCCTGCGCATGGCTTTGCAGCGCCAGCAGTTCGGTGGCGCGCTCGACCGGTGCGTGCGGCCCCAGCACGGGGGCCTGGACGAGGCCGAGCGCGAGCAGCAGCCGGTCGACGGCGCGCGCGGTGAGCGCCATCGTCTGCGGCGTGACGGTGCCGCCGCCGCCGAATTCGCCGGAGAGCCCGATCGCGCCGGCGCGTGCGGCGGCCGCCATCGAGGTCGGTGCAGTGGCGCCGTTCTCGGCGACGAAGGCGAAGGGCATGCCCAGCCCCTCCATCAGGCGCAGCGCGTGGCCGAACATCTCCGGCGTGCCCTGCCGCTCGATCAGCGCGCAAGGAACATGCGCCATCGACGTGCCGCCGGAGTGGATGTCGAAGACGACGTCGTGACGCGGAAACAGCTCGTGCTCGAGAAAATGCGCCAGCCGGAAGGTCGGCGTTCCCCCGGCATCGCCGGGGAAGGCGCGATTGAGATTGCCCTCGTCGAGCGGCGAGCGGCGGCGCGCCGCCATCACCGCCGGCAAATTGGCGAAGGGCAGGATGGTGATCTCGCCCTTCACCGCCGCCGCATCGAGCCGGCGATACAGCCGCGTCAGAGTGATCTCGCCCTCATATTCGTCGCCATGATTGCCGGCCATCAACAGCAGCTTCGGGCCGGCGCCGTTCTTGATCCGGAAGATCGGGATCTTGAGCTGGTAATAGGGGGAGCGGTCGATCGAGAAGGGAATGCCGAGATGGCCGGACCATTTCTGGTCCTTCTCGAAATCGATCTCGTGGAAAAGTCCGGTATGCATGGCTTGCCTCGAGGCCGCGTCGACGCCGACGCCGGCCGAAGGTTGAAAGGATGCGCGTTAGAGCAGGGCGACGGCGGTCATCTCGACGCGGAGGTCGGGGTCGGCAAGGCGGGCCTCGACGCAGGCCCGCGCCGGCGGATTGGCCGGATCGATCCAGGAATCATAGACCGAGTTCATGGTGTCGAAGTCGGTGATGTGCGGCAGGAAGACGTTGACCGCGATGAGCTTGGAGCGGTCGGAGCCGGCCTCCTTCAGCAGCGCATCGATCTTGGCGAGCACCTGCTGGGTCTGTGACACGATGCCGGCCTTGCGGTCGTCCGCGACCTGGCCGGCGATGTGCACCAAGCCACCGGCGGCGACGGCCTGGCTCATGCGTGAGCCCACGACATAACGTTTGATCATCTGAGATTCTCCTCGTGAAGATTGGCTCCCGCATGATGCGGGAGCCGTGTGCGAGCTTACAGCGTCGGCAGCGACTGTTCTTCCTTGAACCATTTCAGCTGCAATGCGCCGAGCTTGCCGTTCAGCTTGTTGGTGAAGATGTCGGTGTTGATCCAGTTGAGCAGGTTCTGCTCGCCCTGGCGGACGCCGACATGGGCCGGCGACTGGCGGATCAGGAATTTCAGCTCGACCTCCTTGGTCGGGTTCTGCTCCTGCACCTTCAGCGCGATCGCGCTGTTCTCCGCGAACGTGTCGGCCTGGCCGGCCAGATAAGCGGCGAGGGCCGCCGGCGTGTCCTCGAATCGCACCAGCTTCACCTTCGGTGCGTTGTCGGTGAGCCAGACGTCGAGCGTCGAGCCCTTGGCTACTGCGACGCTGCGTCCGTCGAGATTGTCGGGCCTCTTGCCGGTGGCCGCGGGAAGCGATTTCGCGCCGTAGACGCCGAGATTCACCACCGCATAGGGCTGCGAGAACATCACCTGCTGGGCACGCTCCGGCGTGGCGCCGAGGCCCGCGATCAGCAGGTCGATCTTGTCGGACAGCAGGCTCGGGATGCGCGCAGCACCGGTGACCGGGACGAGCTCGAGTTTCACGCCCATGTCGGCGGCGATCAGCCGGGCGAGATCGGCGTCGAGACCTGCGATCTCGCCCTTGTCGTCCTTGAAGCCCCATGGCGCGGCATCGGTGAGGATGCCGATGCGCAGCTTGCCTGAGCCGAGCACGTCCTGGAGCTTGTCGGCTTTGGCGAGGCTGGGCGCAGCGAGTACGGCAAGCGCCGCGGCTGCGATCGTGAAGAGGGACTTCAGTGTTCTCATGACTCTCTCCTGGTGGTGGATTGGTGGACGATGTTCATTTCGACGATGCGATGAAGCTTGCGAGTTCGGGCGTCTCGGGGCTTGCGAACAGCTTTGCCGGCGGGCCCTGTTCCCAGACGCGGCCCTCGTGCATGAAGACGATGCGGTCGGCGACGTTGCGGGCAAAGCCCATCTCATGAGTGACGAGGATCATGGTCATGCCCTGCTTCGCCATCGCCTCCATCACCTTCAGCACTTCGCCGACGAGCTCGGGGTCGAGCGCGGAGGTCACTTCGTCAAACAGCATCAGGTGAGGGGCCATGGCGAGGCAGCGCGCGATCGCGACGCGCTGCTGCTGGCCGCCGGAAAGCTGCTCCGGCCAGGCGTCGATCTTGTCGGCAAGCCCCACGCGGGCGAGCACGTCCTCGGCGAGCGCGCGGGCCTTCGACTTGTCGATGCGGCCGGTCAGGAGCGGCGCGAGCGTGATGTTGCGCTCGACCTTCAGATGCGGAAACAGGTTGAAGGCCTGGAACACGATGCCGACGCGCTGACGGAACTGCTTGAGATCGCGCATCCCGGCATGGACCTTCTCCCCCTCGACGTGGATCTGGCCGCCGTCGACCGTCTCCAGCGCGTTGATGCAGCGAAGCAGCGTCGACTTGCCCGAGCCGGAGCGGCCGATGATGGTGACGATCTCGCCTTCCTCGACGTCGAGCGAGACGCCCTTGAGCACGTCGACCCGGCCGAATTTCTTGTGAACGTCGCGGATTTCAACGAGAGCCATCGAGGCGGGCCTCCAGGGAGCGGGACCAGAGCGTGATCGGCAGGCAGAGCGCGAAATAGATCGCGGCGACGAGCGCGTAGGTGAGCAGCGGCTGGAACGTCGCCGCGCTCACCACCTGGCCCGCGCGGGCGAGCTCGACGAAGCCGAGGATGGAGGCGAGCGAGGTGCCCTTGATGAGCTGGACCAGGAAGCCGACCGTCGGCGGCAGCGACAGGCGCAGCGCCTGCGGCGCGATGATGTGGCGGAACTGCTGCCAGGCCGACAGGCCAAGACAGGCGCCGGCCTCCCACTGCGTCTGTTTCACGGCTTCCAGCCCGCCGCGCCAGATCTCGCCGAGAAAGGCCGCGGTGTAGAGCGTGTAAGCGACGGTCACGGCGATCAGCGCCGGCACCTGGATGCCGAGGAACACCGGCATGCCGAAATAGAAGAAGAACAACAGGCCGAGCAGCGGCACGCCCTGGATCATCTGGATGCAGGCGGCCATCGCCCAGCGCAAGCCGGCGAAGCGGCTGATGCGGCCCATCGCGAGGCCAAGCGCCAGCGGCGCGCCGAAACCGAGCGCGAGCACGACGAGCACGACGGTCCAGCGCAGCGCGGCGAACAGCGAGACGAAATCGATGAGGGAGAACGATCGCATCGCGTGCCCTCTAGCGCCGTCGCGGCCAGCGGAAGGCGGCCGCGCCGACGATCGCAAACAGCGCCTTGAACGACATCGCCATCGCGAAATAGACGGCGCAGATCACCGCATAGACCTCGAAGCTGCGATAGGTGCGGCTCTCGACGAAGCCGGCGACGTGGAACAGCTCGTCGGCCGAGACCTGCGAGGCGAGCGAGGTGCCGAGCAGCAGGAGGACGAACTGGCTGGTGACGGCCGGATAGGCGTTGCGCAGCGCCGGCGGCAGCAGGATGTGGCGAAACACCTGCCAGCCGGACAGGCCAAGGCATTGGCCGGCTTCGATCTGACTCTTCGGCACGGAGTCGAGCCCCGACCGGACGATCTCGACCGAATAGGCGCCGAAATAGAGCGACAGCGCGACGGCGGCGGCTTCGAAGGCCGGCAGCTTCAGGCCGAAGCTCGGCAGCACGAAGAACACGATGAAGATCTGGATCAGCGACGGCGTGTTGCGGAACAGCTCGATGTAGCCGCGCACCAGCCAGCGCAGCGGCGTGATGCGTCCCCTGAGCGCGACCGCGCCGGCGACGCCGATCAGGAGCCCGAACAGTGCCGCGATCACCGTCAGCTCGAGCGTGACGATGGCCCCGTCGATGAGCTGGTTCTGATAGCGCCAGAGCGGCAGGAAATTCATCGCGCGGTCCGCTCTCAGCCGAACTGGGTGGCGAGCGCGCGCGTCACGACGCCCTCGGTGTCGAGGCCGAGGATCACGCGCCAGCGATCGAGACAGGTGCAGGGATGCGAGATGCCGAAGGCGATGATGTCGCCGACCGCAAGCGCGCCGCCGGGTGCGACGGAGAGGAATGCGTGCTGGTCGTTGAGGCGGGTGACCGCCAGGCCGTCGGCAAGGCCTTGCTGCGCGACGCCGTCCCGGAACACCCGCAACGGCACCGGCAGTCCCTGATCGAAGGAGGCATCGCGCATGCCGAAGCCCGCGATCGCGAGCCCGGTCTCGGGCCGCGACAGCACCTCGGCCCACAGCGTCAGGGCAGGACGAAAGCTTTCCGCCGCGGAATGTCGCGTTCCCGCGATGACGAGACCGCCGCGCCGGTCGAGCTCGGTGAAGGCGCGCGCATAGACGCCGTGATCGGCAAAGAACAGCGCGCCGGAGCGAAGGATTACGGTGGCGTTGCCATCAGCCTGCGCGGCCGGCGCGAGCGCCCGCGCCACGATGTCGAAATAGGCCGATCCGCCCGCGCTGATGATCAGTTTGCGGCCCGGGGCGGCTGCGCGCACCAGCGCGAATGTCTCGATGGTGCGTTCCATCAGCGCCGCGATGGCGCGCAGGGTCTCGTCGGCATCTTGTGTTGCGGCTGCGCCCTCGTAGGTGGCGACGCCACCGAGCGCCAGCCGATCGGCGGCGACCACGGCTGCGGTGGTTGCCTCGATCGCGGCGCGGTCGCGCGCGCCGGCCMGGCCGGCGCCGAGCTCGACCAGCACGGACAATTCGCGGCGCTCCGCAATCCGCGCCGCCTCGGCCAGTGCCGCGACCGCGGCCGGCGAATCCGCAAACGCATGAAATTCGACATCGGGGTACGCGGCGAGCAGCGCGCCGAGCCGCCGGCCGGCCGCGAGCCCGCCGATCTCGTTGGCCAGCAGCAGGCGCCGCTCGCCGTGGGCGAGCAGCACCGCGGCCTGCTGGATATTGGCGACCGTGGTGCCCCAGGCGCCGGCCTCGCGCAGCGAGCGGGCCAGCTCCGGCGACATCGGCGTCTTGGCGTGCGGCGCGACGCTGACGCCGGCGCTCGCGCACCAGCGCAGGAAGAGGTCGCGATTGGCCGCGAAGGCGGCCTCATCGAGGGTGAGGGCGGGGAGGGCCAGATCGCCGTGGGCCGGCGACCAGCGCTGGTTTCCGATCTCCTCGGCGGGCAGGCCGTCGACCAGGGGGATGCCCCGAATGGCCGTCGACAGGCGCAGGGCGCCCCACCGGGAAATGGACTGCATTGTCACTCCGTCTGCGGCCCTCGACCGCCGGCGGTGACGATATGTGCAAATGACAACGTTGTCATTAGCGTCTTTTAGTCATTTTCGGACCAAGATCGATGCATTGAGGTATCAAGGTAAGGATGAGTGCCCGTGGACCAGGCTAATGCGCGCCCATCTGGGCGAGCAGCTCTTCGATGTCGATATCGACTTGGCCGGCCGCCCGGACGTGCCGGACCTCGAAACTTTCGGGCTGGAAGCGGTACTCGACCAGGCCCGTCTCCTTGATCGCGATCCGGTCCTGGCGCGCGTCATTGATCTTGAACCCGGCCGACGGCGCCCAGACATGACGCGTGTGGCGATAGGTGAAGTCGCGCCGCTGGTGCACGTGGCCGCTGGCGATCAAACGTAGGTCGACCGTCGAGAACATCTTGATCAGCCGCGCCCGCGCCGGCTGCGGCACGTAGCGGATCGAGGTCTCCGGCAGTTCGGGATCGTCGGGCAGGTTGAGGAACAGCGGCTTGTGTACGAACAGCGCCACCGGCCTGCCGTTCACGCGCGAAACTTCCGAGGCCAGCCAGTCGAACTGTTCAGCCTCGAAGGCCAGCCCTGAATTCATCACCAGCGAATTGAGGCCGATGAAGCGCCAGCCGGCGGCTTCGAACGACCAATGGTCGTCGCCGATGATGTCGCGGAATTGCTGGCGGTGCGCTTCCTCGACCGGCGGCTTGGGCGCCGGACCGATTGCGGTGGGATTATCGCCGATGTCGTGATTGCCTGGCAGGTAGCGGCAGGCGACGGGCAGGGCGTCGTGCAGGCCCCTGGCGAATTCGACATCGTCGCGGCTGGTCGGCCCGTCGAACGAGACGTCGCCGGTGTTGATGACGAGATCGGGCCTATCAGCGTCGATATGCTCGCTGACGCGATGGAAGTTTGCGATCAGGCCGGGAAAGCGTTGGCCGAGATGGGTGTCGGAAATCTGCGTCAGGCGAAATTCGGACATGGAGCAAAGCATAGCCCGGCCAAGCGTCGGAACGATGACGGCGCGCGCACGATCCGCGATCGAACAATGTTTAAAGCACCCGATAGCGGATGGTGTAGGCGTCCTGCGGCGCGACGCTGCCGGCCAGCGGCGAGGCGATGCGGTCGGCGAGGTGCCAGGGGCCGAATTGCTCGGAGCGATGCGGCTCTGCGGGCAGGCGGAGGCGGAATTCGAACGTGCCTTTCCCGGGCAGGCTCACGACCAGCACCCGGTCCGCGGTGCGGTAGTTGAGCGCCACCGCGCCGCGCAGCAGCGCGCGTCCGTCGGCCAAATCAGTCACGCCATCGACAAGCGCCAGCTTCTGGTTGCGGTCGGTGTGCAGCTCGATCTGGGTGCCGGCAGCGGAGCCCAGGGTGTCCCTGGGCATGCGGATCTCGAATTCGACTGCGGGCTTGGACGGGTTGAGGCCGAGATAGGCCAGCGCGGCGTGACGCATGTCGTAGGCGACAAAGACGAACAGGACGGCCGCGGCCGTGGCGGCGAGACCGTGCCTGAGGACGTCACGCCAGGTCCGGTAGCTCATGCGGAAATAGACCGTCATCGCCAGCGCAACGGCCAGCGCGGCCGCAATGCCGGCCAGTGCCGACATCAGGATGCCGAGCTGAGCCTCGGCAGATTCGCTCAAAATGCCGAGCAAGCTCGACAGGGTGTTCATGGCGGTCTCTCGCCTTGCGGCCCGCGGGGGCCGAAATCGCTTAAACTCTCGATATTTGGTCGCAAGACCGGGAACGCCGGTTCAAGTCGTTCATTGTCAGCGCCAGCAGTCGCAGCTATTGACGATCGGCGGCGTTTCGCCTCCCGGGAAAATTCCGATGTCCGTTCAGATGGTTTTGCTGCCGGTCTTTGTGCAGGTCGGGCTCACCTTCGCGCTCCTGATCGCCATGGCGCTGGGGCGCCGGCAGGCGCTCGTCTCCGGCGAGACCAAGATCCGCGACGTTGCGCTGGGCGAGCCGAACTGGTCGAAGGGCGCCACACAAATCGCCAATTGCTACCGCAACCAGTTCGAGTTGCCGGTGCTGTTCTATGCCCTGATCGCACTGGCGCTGCCGCTGCGCCATGCCGACCTCTTCATCGTGCTGATGTCCTGGGTGTTCGTGGTGACGCGCTTTGCCCATGCCGGAATCTTCGTCTCCTCGAACGATTTTGGCCGGCGCTCGACGATCTGGCTCGCGGGCGCGCTGGTGCTGCTGGCGATGTGGATCTACTTCGCGCTGAAGATGCTGTTGCTGATCTGACGGTTAGCCCTCGGATCCAATCTGAAAGATTCAAATGACTCCTGCTGCCCGGCTGTCCGCGGCCATCGAACTGATCGACACCATCGAGAGAGACCGCGTGCCGGCGGCGAAAGCGCTGAAGGAGTGGGGCACCGCGCACCGCTTTGCCGGCTCCGGCGACCGCGCCGCGATTGCCGGCCTGGTCTGGGACGTGCTGCGCCGCTACGCCTCGAGCGCGTTCCTGATGGACGCCGACACCGCGCGGGCGCGGCTGATCGGCATGCTGCGCCTCGAGCGCGACATGGACACCGCCACCATGGCCGCGCTGTTCGACGGCAGCCGGTTCGCGCCAGCGCCGCTGACGGAGGCCGAGCAGGCGGCGCTCGCCTCCCGGTCCCTGAAGGACGCGCCGGCTGCGGTGGCCGGCGACTATCCCGAATGGCTCGATTCCCATCTGGCAAAAGTGTTCGGCGAGGACCGCGCGGCGGAGGCGGCCGCGATGGCGAGCCGGGCCCCGCTCGATTTGCGCGTCAACACGCTAAAGTCCAATCGCGACAAGGTGCTGAAGGCGCTTGCTCATCTTCATGCGCAACCGACGCATTGGTCGCCAACCGGTCTGCGCATCGCGCTTTCGGCCGATGCGCGCAATCCCGGCATCCAGGCTGAGGAGGATTTCATCAAGGGCGCCGTTGAAGTGCAGGATGAGGGATCGCAGCTTGCGGCCCAGTTCACCGCGGCAAAACCCGGCGAGCAGGTGATCGATCTCTGTGCGGGGGCCGGCGGCAAGACGCTGGCGCTCGCAGCCCAGATGCAGGGCAAGGGCCGGCTGATCGCGACCGACAGCGACAAGCGGCAACTTGCTCCCATTCACGAACGCCTGTCGCGCGCCGGCGTGCACAATGCCGACGTCCGCACGCCCAAGGGCGAGGCCGATACGCTCCAGGACATCCACGCCTCGGCCGATCTCGTCGTCATCGACGCCCCCTGCACGGGAACCGGCACCTGGCGCCGCAATCCCGATGCCAAATGGCGCATGCGCCCCGGCGCGCTGGAGATCCGCCTGAAGGACCAGGCCGAGGTGCTGGAGCGCGCCGTGCCGCTGGTGAAGCCGGGCGGCCGCATCGCCTACATCACCTGCTCGGTGCTAGCGGAAGAGAACGGCGAGCAGGTGAGGGCGTTCGTCGCTCGCCATCCCGCGTTCTCGGTTGTGCCACCCGAGCAGATCGCGAGCGTGCTCTGGGACAAGGCCGAGGAGTTTGCGCAGGCCGCGCTGCAATCCGACGAGGGCTGGCTGATGACGCCGCGGCGGACCGGCACGGATGGGTTCTTCGTCTCGGTGCTGAAGAAGACTGGCTGAACTCGCGCCATCATTCCGGGGCGCCCGAGGGGCGAGCCCGGGAATGACGGCGCAAACGAAAGCCCCGCCACCGATATCTCGGGGGCGGGGCCTGGGTATTCCTACGACCTGCCGGTACGTCCGCGGTCAGATCGCGAGATGCGCGGCGAACTAGCCGGCGCGGAGGTTGTCAGCCGAGGACTTGCCGCTGCGGCGGTCCGCGACGATGTCGAACGAAACCTTCTGACCCTCGTTGAGGGTGCTCAGACCAGCGCGTTCAACCGCGCTGATGTGAACGAAGACGTCCTTGTCGCCGTTGTCCGGCTGGATGAAACCAAAACCCTTTTGGTTGTTGAACCACTTCACGGTGCCCATTGCCATAGTCATTTCCTTTCATTGACGATGCACTCAGGGGGACAAATGCGCAATCGCTTGCGCCCATCGTCCCGGTTGGTCGATTTTGGAGAAATACCTGAAACGTGCTCGTCCATTGGAAATGAGACGGAGCGGCCCAGTCGTTCGGCCAAGGATCGATGATCACAATCTAGCGATTTTTTGGGGCAACTTCAAGGCAGCACGCGCTCGTCGCGAGCGCGGCACGGTTTTCTATTTTGCGGTGCAAACGTGCCCGCCAGCGGTTCCGTCAATCCACGATGAAGAGCGTCGCGCCCACAGCCGTCGACGACCGGTGCGCGGCGTCGCCGAAATCCGAGACCTGGTAGCTCATCCCCGCCGTCAGCTTGAATTTGCGCCCGTCGCGCAGCTCGCTGTCAAGCTCGCCTTGCAGCACGTAGAGCACGTGGCCGCGGTCGCACCAGTGATCGGCGAGATAACCCGGCGAATACTCGACCATCCGCACCCGGAGATCGCCGATGTTCAGCGTCCGCCACTGGGCTTGACCGGTCTCGCCTGGATGCGTCGTCGGCTCGACCTTGCTCCAGTCGGTGACGGTGAAGGGGGAGGTGGGGAGTTTCATGGGGAATCCTATGTCAGAGCCGGCAGTGCTTCTGTTATCGCACGCCGTCGCCGCAGTCTCCGTCATTGCCAGCGCAGCGAAGCAATCCAGTGATGCAGCCGTGGAGGCAGTCTGGATTGCTTCGCTGCGTTCGCAATGACGAGCTTGAGGCACGCTCGTGCCTCACTCTCGGTGTCATCGCCCGCCTTGTGCGCACTTGCGCACTGGGGCGGGCGATCCAGTACTCCGAGACGTCCGTGGTTGATCGAGAAGCCGCGGCGTACTGGATTCCCCGCCTTCGCGGGGAATGACGGCGGTGGACGAGGCGCTCACTGCACCAGATGATTCGCCGATCCCTGCACAATCAGCCCCGCGGCGTTGACCCGCAGATACTCGCAGATCCGCTTGCCCCGCTCGTTCGCGTAGAACACCACGACGCTGTCCGGGCTGACGAACACATCGATCAGCGAGAAATGCAGCTCCGGCACCAGCCCGAGCGCGTTGCCCCAATAGGCCCGAAGCGCGTCCTTGCCGCGCACGGTGCCGCTGGCGTCGAACCCCAGCGCGGGGATCCGGTCCGAGGTCATCTCCGCGGCCTCGTCGTAGAGCGTGAGCACGCGCTCGAGGTCGCGCGCATTCCAGGCTTCGACCCAGGTCCGGCCGAGGGCTGCGAGCTCGGATGGCTGATGGTGCTGTGGCATGGTTTCCTCCCTGATTGGCCCCTTGGTTGGCTGCGAGGCATATTAGGTCAATAATACTTACCTATATTGATTTGTCCATGCCCAAAGAAGAATGTGGGCGCGCGCGCCGCGCGGTTGCGGGCGGGGGCATGGTCGCGTATTTGCTTGCCATGACAGCAGCACAGCACGACCGCTCCGCGTCGACGCCCTCCGTGGCCTCGGCGCATGACAAGATTCTCATCGTCGACTTCGGCAGCCAGGTGACGCAGCTGATCGCGCGTCGCGTCCGCGAGGACGGCGTCTATTGCGAAATCGTCCCGTTCAACAAGGCCGAAGAAGCCTTCAAGGAGATGAAGCCGAAGGCGGTGATTCTCTCCGGCGGGCCGGAGTCGGTCCACGAGGCAGGCTCGCCCCGCGCCCCGCAGCTGATCTTCGCCTCCGGCGTTCCCGTGATGGGCATCTGCTACGGCCAGATGACCATGGCGGAGCAGCTCGGCGGCACCGTCGAGGGCGGCCACCACCGCGAATTCGGCCGCGCCGATGTCGAGGTGAAGGCGCCGAGCAAGCTGTTCGAGGACGTCTGGTCGCCAGGCGGCAAGAACCAGGTCTGGATGAGCCATGGCGACCGCATCACCAAGATGCCGCCGGGCTTTTCCGTCGCCGGCACCTCGCCGAACGCGCCATTCGCGATCATCCAGGACGAGACGCGCAAATATTACGGCCTGATGTTCCACCCCGAAGTGGTGCACACGCCCGACGGCGCCAAGCTGATCCGCAATTTCGTGCGCAAGATCGCGGGCCTCACCGGCGACTGGACCATGCGCGCCTTCCGCGAGGAGGAGATCGCGAAGATCCGCCAGCAGGTCGGCAAGGGCAAGGTGATCTGCGGCCTCTCCGGCGGCGTCGATTCAGCCGTCGCGGCCGTGCTGATCCACGAAGCCATCGGCGACCAGCTGACCTGTGTGTTCGTCGATCACGGCATGCTGCGTCTTGATGAAGCCAAGACGGTGGTCGATTTGTTCCGCCACCACTACAACATCCCGCTCGTGCACGTGGATGCGTCGAAGCAATTCCTCGGCGCACTCGAAGGCGTCACCGATCCCGAAACCAAGCGCAAGACCATCGGCCGTCTCTTCATCGAGGTGTTCGAGCAGGAGGCCAAGAAGATCGGCGGCGCCGACTTCCTGGCGCAGGGCACGCTCTATCCCGACGTGATCGAGAGCGTCTCCTTCACCGGCGGCCCCTCGGTGACGATCAAGTCGCACCACAATGTCGGCGGTCTGCCTGAGCGCATGAACATGAAGCTCGTCGAGCCCCTGCGCGAGCTGTTCAAGGACGAGGTGCGCAAGCTCGGCCGCGAGCTCGGCCTCCCCGAAATCTTCGTCGGCCGCCACCCGTTCCCGGGCCCGGGCCTCGCCATCCGCTGCCCCGGCGACATCACGCGCGAAAAACTCGACATCCTGCGCAAGGCCGACGCCGTCTACATCGACCAGATCCGCAAGCACGGCCTCTACGACGACATCTGGCAGGCCTTCGCCGTGCTGCTCCCGGTGAAGACCGTCGGCGTCATGGGTGACGGCCGCACCTACGATTTCGTGGTCGGCCTGCGCGCGGTGACGTCGACGGACGGCATGACCGCGGACTTCTATCCGTTCGACATGAAATTCCTGGGCGAGACCGCCACACGCATCATCAACGAGGTGAAGGGCGTGAACCGGGTGGTGTACGACGTGACCAGCAAGCCGCCTGGGACGATTGAGTGGGAGTGATCCGACGTCCGATATCGCAGTGTCGCGTCCCGGTATCTGTTCGAGGAGCAGCAGATCTAAGTCTTGGAGATCGATCGTTATAGTGCTCTTTGCGACCTTGAACGGTTCGGGAGGAAGACGATCATCTGGGGATTGATCCAAATCGGATCGAGTTCTAGCATCGCGTCGTGAACGCCGAACAACGAATTGAGAGTTTGGAAGCAGCGCTTGGGACCAGCTTGCCCGTGGCGTATCGCGCCTTCCTGAGGTCACACAGGGAAGAGCCATCTCGTCCGGTTCAAGTCGTCTCGACCAATCCAGACTACTGGGATGTGAGCTGCATCTTCGAAATTGGCGACGCTAAAAGTTATCTTCAGGTCGATCGTTGTTACGCACTGGTTGCCGACGTCCTTCCCGATGGGATGTTGCCGGTTGGCGAAGACCAAGGTGGTAACCTCTACCTTTTGGATTGCCGCACCGGTCCGAGCACGGGAGCCGTCTATTGGTGGGATCATGAACAGGAGCTTGGCGAGGATCGCGTCGAGTTGGTCGCGACGAGCTTCCCGGCGTTTCTCGCTGTTTTAGTCCCCGATTCGTAGCGGCTTCGACAGATTGGATCGCGACAGTGCATGTACGACGTGACGAACAAGCCGCCTAGGACGATTGAGTGGGAGTAACTTTTAGAGACTGAGTGTCGAGGGCACATTTTTAGGGGCTCCGTTTCGGTCGGTTCTGTACCATCATGGTCCATGATGGTATCTGGCGGCGAACCGAACGGAGAATACCTTGTTGACCGATACGGGACCTCAGAAGCTCAAGCCTGGCGAGAAGCTTTACAGGCGCGGCGACCGCGACGGCATGTACGTTGCCGTCCTGCCCATCAATAGGCGCAAGCAGATCTGGGAAAGTGGCGACCACACGATCAAGGTGGTGCATTGATGCGCGCTGCGTTGAAAGTGGTGATGGCCGCAATATTTGCTATGCCGGCTGCGGTGGCTCTGGCGAAGTCTCCGGACTGCGCGAGTTGGCCCACGAACATGGCCCTCACGCACCTCAAGAACGCCGGCCTGATTGATATCCCATCAGTGATCGAGGCGCAGACCAAGGCCGTTCGTCTCGCATCCGAAAAGATCGGCAAAGACCTCTACCAGCAGGTTTACGACATCACGTTTCACACCAAGGATGGCAAGACGATCGAGGTCATCACGAAAAGCCAGGCATCAAGCGAGGAATGTTCGATGAGCGGCGTCGACGTCTACGTGGTCTCGAAGAAAATCGGCGGGTCGGCAGAGCAGCCATCTGAGGGCACGACTAAAAAGTGATCCGGCTGCACCGAAAGCTCAAGAACTGTAATTGACCCGCAGCGCACCCCCAGGCGATAGAGAATATTCGGTCGCGCGCCGCTCGAAGAAGTTAGTGCGCGCGACCGGTTCTCGGTGTCAATCCCACGGTCGTCGATCGATTACTGCTCCTTCCTGAACAAATCCTGGAAGATGAGCGGACCCCAAACGCGGCCGCGGGCGTGCACCAGCGCGCCACCCTCGTTGAGCTTGCCCAGCTTGACGGGTGCGAAGCCGAGTTGCTTGGCCAAGGCCGCCACGGGAGCGGTCGCGTCCTCGTCGTCGCTCGAGAGAAAGACGACCCGGTGGCCGCCCTCGACGACCGGATCGGCCGCCAGTTTGGTCGCACCCAAATGATTGAAGCCTTTCACGAGCCTGGCACCGGTGAACGCTTTCGCGACGACGGCGGAGGACAGAAGACCGTCCAGCTCTTCTCCAAACCCGTTGGTCGCGTCGATGATCGTCTTGCCTTTCCAGCTCGGCAGCGCCTTCGCAACTTCGCGATGCTCCCCGAACGGGACTGCCAGGATGATGGTGTCGGCCTCGAGTGCGTCCCACAGCGACCTGGCGACGACCGTGGGGCCGATCGCCCGAGCCTGCGGCGCCAACGCCTCGGGCGGCCGGCGGCTCGCGACTGATACCTCGATGTTCTTGCGGGCGAAGGCATGGGCGAGGGCCTGGCCTATCTTGCCGAATCCTATGATTGCGTAGCTCATAATGCTCCTCCTTTTTCAGATGGCCGAGAAGCCGCCGTCGACGGACAACTCCACCCCGTTCACGAAGCTCGAATCGTCTGACGCCAGAAACAGCGCGACCGCCGCGATTTCCTCGGGACGACCCATCGTTCCCCTGGGGATCAGGGATTCGAACATCCGCTTCGCTTCCTCGGTGAGAACCTGGTCCTGCATCGGTGTGGCGATCGGCCCCGGGCTCAGCACGTTCACCCGGATATTCCGGCCCTTCAGTTCGTTGAGCCAGGTGCGTGCGAATGAGCGCAACGCCGCCTTGCTCGCCGCGTACACGCCGTAGCCGGGAAAACCTTTCACCGACGCAACCGACCCGGTCATGAAGATCGACCCGCCATCGCGAAACAGCGGCAGCGCCTTCTGAACCGCGAACAGCGTGCCGCGCGTGTTCAGGCCGAAGGTCGCATCGAAATGCTGCTCGGTGATCTCGCCCAGCGGGACGGCTTCGCCCATGCCGGCGCTGGCGTACAGGACGTCGATCTTGCCCTTGTCCCGCTTGACCGTGTCGAACAGGCGGTCGAGGTCGTCGAGATTGGCTGCGTCGCCGCGCACGCCGGTCACGTTCCGGCCAATCAGCCTGACGGCCTCGTCGAGCGCTTCCTGCCTCCGGCCCGTGATGAAGACATAGGCGCCTTCTTCAACGAACCGCCTGGCGCTCGCCAGCGCCATGCCGCTCGATCCACCCGTGACGACTGCGATCTTACCTTCAAGCTTTCCCATGACTTCCTTTCAGACTCCGTCTTCGGTCGTTCGGGGACGCCCCCGAGAGGCTCGACATAGGTCCGCGGGAGGCATGCGTTGAGTGCGGAAGCGCGCACATCGGTGGTGCGAAATCGATCCGGCTGGGCGGCCGACGCCAGCCGCGACGATCGGTATCCGCGGTTCGGAATTGGGCCACGCTCGTCGGCACAGGCTGTGAAGACTGCCTGTACTGCTGTTCGATGTGTTAGGTACGGGCTTTGGAAGGCGCACCGCGCGGTGCGGGATTGCACCATGATCGACTGGGACGACGTTCGCTATTTTCTTGCCGTCGCGCGCGGCGGCTCGGTGCGGGCTGCCGCCGAGCGCCTCGGCGTGAACCACGCGACCGTGCTGCGACGCATCGCCCAGCTCGAGGAACGCCTCGGGGTCCACATGTTCGAGAAGTTGCCGTCGGGCTATCGCCTGACGGCTGCGGGCGAGGAGGTCCTCGAGTTCGCGGACCAGATGGAAGCGTCGTCGCACCAGCTGGAGACGCGCGTCTTTGGGCGCGACCAGAGCGTGCGCGGGCGTCTGCGGGTGACGCTGGCGCCGCCGCTTGCGACTCACCTGCTCATGCCTGATTTCGCCGATTTCGCGCGTCAGCATCCTGACATCGAGATGGAGATCCTGTCGTACGGCGAGCTGGCAAATCTGACCAACCGGGAGGCCGACGTGGCGATCCGCGTCGTCTACGACCGCAAAACCCTGCCGCTCAATCTTCACGGCCTGAAGGGACCGGAGGTGTTCGGCGGCGTCTACATGTCCCGGGATCGACTGGCCGCGTGGCGTGCCGGCGCGCCTGATCCTGTCAGGTGGATCGTCATCAGCATTCACGGAATTCCGGATTGGGCCAGCGCGGGTGAGGTTCGCACCGCCGAGGTTCCGTTCAGGGTCACAGATGCCGGAGCGCAGATCGTTGCCGTACGGCAAGGGCTCGGGATCACGACACTGCCGTGCTTCGTCGGCGATGCCGACCCCCTGCTGGTGAGGGTGCCGGGCACCGGCCTGCACATGTACGGAACGCTCTGGCTTCTCACACAGGGCGAGACACGCAAGACCAAGCGCGTGCGGCTCTTCACCGAGTTCGTATCCCGCAGGCTCGCCGCGTATGCGCCGCTTCTCGCGGGGCTGTCCGTATCGCGCGACTGACGCGGCGTCATACTAAGGCGATGTTGCGTCAGCAATAGCAGGCGATCGTTCTCGCGTTGCCATGCAGGATGAACCGTCTCACCAGATGAACGGAATCAGGCGCCGGCGCACACGGCGCGCGTAGTCGTCATAGCCCTCGAGGCCCGCGCGCAGCGTCTGCTCCTCGACGCCGATCCGGATGCCAAACAAGAGGGCGAGGATGGGGACCGTCGCAAGTCCCCACCACGAGCCGAGCACGAGCGATGTCCCGGCGATGTAGAAGAGCGTGCCGAAATACATGGGATGGCGGACGATGGCATAGGGGCCTGTTGTGATGACCGCCTGCCCGCGGTCCCTTTGCAGTTTCACGACCGGCGCCGCGAAGCTGTTCGTGCGCATGGTCCAGTAAATGAACAACATCGCCGCCAGGAGGAGCCCGCAGCCTGCCCACTGCACGGAAGATGGCATTGCTGACCAGCGCCAGCGCGCCGCATCTGCCGCCATGAAGCCCATTCCTCCAAATATGAGGAGCAGGATTGGGACGAGAATCAGCTTGTCCGCGAGCGGCTGATCTTTCTGTACGGGCGGCTTGAGGCGCTCTCTGAGCAGGCTCGGATCGACCCGCGCCATGGTTGTTCCAAACACGACCGAGAGCCCGACCATCACTCCGAGATAGAACCACCCGCCGGTGTAGTCCGTCGTGCCTGCAGCACCAAAGATGATCGCGCCCATGAAGGCGAACCAGACGATCGTTTGGACGATGAGATTTAGTACGAGACCCATCTTTCTGCCTTTCCCGTCGAAGGTTCGGAGTCTTCCGCACGGTCAGCGCCGCTGCGGGATTCCTCATTGCCGTCGTCGGCCGCGCGTCCAGCGGCTGATGGCGTCCTCCATGGCGCCGCGCATGACCCGATAGAAGTCGGCCATCTCCCTGAGACGCGCGCTTGCCGCCTTGGACGCAGCTATTTCAGCCCCGGCGTTCAACTGCCCGGCCAACGCGTCGAGCAGACGATTCTGCTGCCGGACCATGACTTCGTAGTCGTCTGCTACGGCATAAAGCGCGCGTTTCGTCCCAGGTTCGCTATGGCGACGCGCCAGCGTGTAACTCTCCAACAGTCGAGCGGCGACGCTTGCGCTGCTCTTGCTGATCCCGAGGTCTTCGGTGATCTGATCGAGGCTGACGGGGCGAGGGCAGAGAAGCAAATAGCCATAGAGACGGGCGGCGACGGGCGGTACGCCCCAGGGCGTGAGCAGCCGTGCCACGTCCTCTGTGAACCGCTGCTCGTCCCTGCTGGTTTTGTTTGACATATTCGGCATATCCCGAATATATAGAATTAAAGGCCGGCTGCAAGTGTCAAGCGGGGGCTCATGCCTCCCTGTCAGTGCGCTGTTGCCCGTGTTTTGCAGGATCGGCATCATGTCGCCGGCGTTCACGCTTCGGCGGGAGCCATAGCACCATGACGGTCGTCGAGCAGAAAACCGTGGCGTGCCTCGGATCGAGCAGCACGGCAGGCAAAGGGCAGGCCTTCGACTGGATCGCCGAGCTGCGCACCCGGCCGCGCAATGCGCAAGTTGAGTTCGAGAACTTCGGTGTCGGTGGTGACCTGGCCTACAATGCGCTCAAGCGATTGCCTGCGGTGCTTGCCTGTCGTCCCGGCAAGGTCGTCGTTTGGGTTGGTGGCAACGATGTCCTCGCCCTCGTGTCAAGGCGGGCGCGGCGCTTCTTCTCGATTTCGAAGCACCTTCCATGCGCCCCGTCGCCTGGCTGGTTCCGCGAGAACCTCACCGAACTGGCCCGCAGGCTGAAGAGCGACGCGGCTGCAGATATCGGGCTTTGCTCACTCTGCCCGATCGGCGAGAACCTGGATTCGGAGGACCCGTTCCAGAAGGAGCTCAACCGCCGGGTCAAGGAATATTCCGATATCGTGGCTGCCGTCGCAGATGAGGAGAACTGCCGCTACATTGAACTCTATGAAGCGATCGCGGAGGAGCTTCGCGCTTCACCCGGTCAGGCATTCACGTCATTCAGTTTTTTGCCATTCTATCGTGACGCGTTCCGTGTGCTCGTGCTGCGGCGAAGCATCGACGAGGTCGCGCGCATGAATGGATGGCGTTTCCATACCGATGGCGTGCACCTGAACAGCCGCGTGGGACGGATCGTGGCGGATCGCATTCAAGAGTTCATCGACGCCTGCTAGGGTGATCCTCGAAGCGAGGTCACGAGCAAGGCACAAGGTACAATCACTGCATGATATTCAACGGAGCAGCGCCATGGACGAGCGGCAGACATCGAGCGTGATCGCAATCATTCCCTGCAACGACCTCGATGCAGCGGAGCGGTGGTGGAACAGGCTCGGCTTCTTCAGGCCGGTCGATCAAGGCTACGAAGACTATCGGATGCTGTCAGATGGTGTTGGTGGCGAGGTGCACCTGCAGCAGGCGGTGGAAGGCTGGCTCACTCCGGGGAGCAACCCGTTTGGCGTCTACGTCTACACGCCCCGGGTCCGCGGCCTGGCCGCGGCGATGTTGCCGGAGATCGCCGAGCCGAGCGGTGCGGCCGAGCACAAGCCGTGGGGCATGTATGAATTCGCGCTCAATGGCCCCGACGACCTGCTCGTCCGCGTGGGCTGGCCGTGCCGGCTGATGACGGAGTAGGTCTGGCGCTGGCGCAAGCCTCTTCGGCGCTCGATCGTCGCACCTTGTGAAGCATCTCACACGCACGTTCACACTGTGGACGACGACGAACACCTGCGGCAGGGCCCGGATCCGCTGTTAAATTAAGTATTGACTTATATAAGTCGATACCGATATCCATCGGCGTGAAACGACAGGGAGAACCGGGATGGAGATCGACGTCGCCAGGGTATTGGGGCTTGTCACGCGTTCGGTGCGCGATTTCGAGAAGGATGGGAAAGCGGCCAGCGCGGTCACGTTGACGCGGCTTTACGACACGAGCGTCGACGATCTCTGGGACGCAGTGACGAGCAAGGAGCGCATCCCGCGCTGGTTTCTGCCGGTCGAGGGAGACCTCCAGCTCGGCGGAAGGTACCAGCTCAAGGGGAATGCGGGCGGCACCATCACGGCTTGTGCGCCGCCAACTCATTTTGCAGCGACGTGGGAGTTCGGCGGGGCGATGAGCTGGATCGATGTCAGGCTGGCGGCAGAACGTAGCCAGGCACGCCTGACGCTGGAGCACACCGCGATCATCGAGGATCATTGGAGCCAGTTCGGTCCAGGCGCGGTGGGTATCGGTTGGGACCTCGCCATTGCGGGACTTGAACGATATCTTGTGACCGGGGCATCGGTCGACCACGAGACGGCCGAGGCATGGATGGGCTCTCCTGCGGGCAAGGAATTCATGACGACGAGCGGCGAGTACTGGCGCGCAGCGCATGTCGCGAGCGGGGTCGATCCGGCCTTGGCAAAGGAACGCTCAGACCGCACCATCGCTTTCTATCGCGGCGAGATGCCGCCTGACATCGCGCACCCCGGTACAGGAAGCTGATGCACGTCTTCGAGGTCCTCGCCGATCCCGTGCGCCGTCGCATCCTCGAGCTGCTCGCCCCCAGGGAGATGGCGTCCGGGGAGGTCGTGGAGGTGATCGGGGCCGAGTTCGGGATCACGCAGGCCGCCGTGTCGCAGCATCTGAAGGTGCTGCGCGAGAGCGGCTTTGCGACGGTTCGGGCGGAGGCGCAAAGACGACTCTATTCGGTCGACATTGCGGGGCTTCAGGCGGTGGATGCGTGGATCGGTCAATTCAGGAATTTCTGGGAGCCGAAGCTGGACGCGCTGGCGACCGAGATCGCGCGCGGCAAACGGGAGCGGCGTAACGCGCCGATGACCAAACGGAGCGGGAAGAGGGCCTGATCGGGGAGACCTGCGTGTCCCGCTCATTGCCAAGCGCACGGCGACGGTCACCTCGGCGCAAATGCTGGATGTTGACCACGTGACGCCATGATACGAGCGAGCTCTTCATCCGCTTCCGGAGCTTGCTTGCATGTCCGTCGCTACCGCCGCCAGCCAACAACCCGCATCTGCCACCGAAACCGACCCGGAAACGCTCGGCTGGATGACGGGCTTCCCGCCGGCCCCCGACCGCATCATCGCCTTCCAGGACGGCTCGTTCCGCCGTTTCCCCGAGCTCCGCTGGGCTTGGAGCAACATCCGCCAGCTGGTGCCGACGGTGAACGTCTGGCGCGGGGCAGGGCCGGCGTCTCCGCTGTCGCGCGAGGACCATGACATCGGCGCGGTCGCCTCGACCACGATGGACGGTCGGCCCATGACGTTCGCAAAAATGCTGGAGGAGACCTACACCGACGGCATCGCCGTGCTGCATCGGGGTAAGCTGATCTACGAGCGTTATTTCGGCGCGCTGAAGCCGCACAAGCCGCACATCGCGATGTCGGTGACGAAATCGTTCACCGGCGTGCTGGCGGGCATGCTGGTCAGCGAGGGCAGGATCGATCCGCAGGCGCCCGTGACGGATTATGTGCCGGAGCTGAAGGCGAGCGCCTTCGGCGATGCGCGCGTGCACGAGGTCATGGATATGACCACGGGGCTCGAATACACCGAGGTCTACACCGACAGGAATTCGCATGTGTGGGGATTGCGGCGCGCCAACGGCATGGCGCCGATTCCGCCCGACTATGACGGCCCGACCACCATCTTCGATTTCCTCGTCGCGCAGAAGAAGCAGGGCGAGCACGGCAAGGCCTTTGCCTACAAGACCGTCAACACCGACGTGCTCGCCTGGATCTGCCGGCGCGCCAGCGGCATGACGCTGTCAGATCTTCTCTCGGAACGCATCTGGATTCCCATGGGTGCGGAGGAAGACGCGCATTATCACGTCGACCGCATCGGCACCGAAAGCGGCGGCGGCGGTCTCTCGACGACGCTGCGCGATCTCACCCGCTTCGGTGAAACCATGCGCAATCACGGCCGTTTCAACGGCCGCCAGATCGTGCCGTCATCCGTGGTCGAGGACATTTCGCGCGGCGGCGATCCCGAAAAGTTCAAGCCGGCCGGCTACACCACGTTGCCCGGCGCCTCCTACCGCAATCAGTGGTGGGTCACGCACAACGCCCACGGCGCCTACATGGCGCGCGGCGTTCACGGCCAGGGCGTCTACATCGATCCCAAGGCCGAGATGGTGATCGCCCGCTACGCCTCGCATCCCGTGGCAGGCAACGCCGCCAACGATCCGGTGACGCTGCCGGCCTACATGGCGCTGGCGAAGCAGCTGGTGGCGGGTGGGTAGGGGCGCGACTTGGTCTCTTCGTAGCCCGGATGGAGCGAAAGCGTAATCCGGGACAGACCAACCGCATCGCGCGACTGCCTGTGCGGAACGAACCCCGGATTGCGCGGAGCCTGTCATCGGGCGGCGCTTCGCGCCGACCCGTTGGCTCCATCCGGGCTACGGTTCTGCCAAACCGCAAGATCGGTCGAGCGCATCACGGCCGTCACCGCTTAACTGGAGCCGCCACGGAGGAGGGACGATGAAGGCGGCGCTGCAAAACTATCAGGACCGGATGCGGCGGGTGCTGGACCATATCGACCGGCATCTCGACGCTGATCTGGATCTGGACAGCTTAAGCGCGGTTGCAGCCTTCTCGAAATTTCATTTCCACCGGCAGTTCGCGGCGACCTTCGGATTGTCGGTGCATCGCTATGTCCAGCTGGCCCGTCTGAAGCGCGCGTCGCATCAGCTGGCCTACAATAACGCGCAGAGCGTCACTGATATCGCGATGGATGCCGGCTACGACGCACCGGACGCCTTCGCCCGCGCCTTTCGGCAACGGTTCGGGCAATCGCCGTCGTCGTTCCGGAAATCTCCCGACTGGGAGCCGTGGCTTGCGGCCTTCGGGCCTCTGGACAATGCGAGGAGCAAGCTCATGCAGACGAGTTTTACCAGTGACGACGTGACGATCCGCGAAGTGCCGGCGACGAGGGTGGCGATCATGGAGCATCGGGGAAGCCCCGAGACACTTGGTGACACGATCCGGCGGTTTATCGCGTGGCGCAGGGGCGCCGGCCTGCACCCCAGGACAAGTCCGACCTTCAATGTCTGGCATTCCGAGGGCCGTCCCGCGCAGCAGGACGAATATAGCATCGACCTTTGCGTCGGGACCGACCAACCGATCGCGGCGAATGGCGAGCAGATCAAGGCCGGTGAGATCCCCGGCGGACGCTGTGCCGTGCTGCGCGTCGTCGGCTACACCGACAATCTGGAGCCCGCCGCGCTCTATCTTTATCGCGACTGGCTTCCGGCCAGCGGCGAGGAAGCACGCGACTTCCCGATCTATTGCCAGCGGCTGAGCCTCTTCCCGGAGGTGCCGGAGCATGAGGCGGTCGCGGACGTTTTCTTGCCGCTGAAATAGCGCCCGCCGGCGGCGGCCTGTCCGTTTCGGTCGCAAGAGACGGACTGGCCACGCTGGAACTGGCCTCACCAATCGGCGGCAGTCTCAAGCAGCCGTCGCCGCATGAAGGCGACACGTGGCTGCTGTAGTCCGAGACGGTTCCAGGCAAGGAATATCTCGTTGCCTGGGATTTCCGTCGGCTCGTGCAACCGGACGAGCGTGCCATCCCTGAGCTGCGTTGCGCAGAGATAGCTCGGCAGCACGGTCAGTCCGAGGCCTGCCGCGCACGACGCCGCGAGGGCCCTGAGGTCGGGAACGATCTGCACGACCTTCTTTGGCGGCCTGGCCCGGAAGACCTGGCGAAAATAGCGGCGGATGATGGGAAGCTCAGGACCATAGGCGAGCCATGGCAGATCGATCACGGCTTCCGCTCCGCGCTTCGCAACGAGCTCGGGTGGAACCTTGGCAGCCCATTTCGGCGCGCCAACGAGGACGAAATCCTCGCGGTAGATGCCCTGGTATCCGATCGCCTTGCGTGGAATCCGAACGGTTGCAACCACAAGATCGAGCTGCCCGGCCTCGAGATGCTCGACCAGATCCTGCGTCAGGCCGAATTTCGTCTCCAGGTGCATGCCGAGCTCAGGCAATCCGCCGAGGCCGGGAAGCACTTTTCCCGCAAGGAATTCCGCCGGACCGCCGAGGCGCAGCGGGCCGGCGAGGCCGTTTGGGCGCATTGCTGCTACCCCCAGCGTTTCCTCGAGCCCGTCGAGATAAGGAGCCGCGGCACGCGCGAGCCAGTCCGCCGCGGCGGTTGGCTCAATGCCGCGCCCGACGCGCCTGAACAGGCTTCGCTTGAGGTGGGCCTCGAGTGCCTTGATGTGGCCTGATGCTGCGGGCTGCGTGATCGCGAGTTGCAACGAAGCCTTGGTCACGCTGCCGGCGCGGTAGACGGCAAGGAAGGTCCGGAGATGGGTCAGCTGACTCATAAGAATTCTGATCGATGCTTTCAGATAATACGATTTTTCCAAGGTGAGGGCGAGCCCTATGTTCGGGGGCATATCCACTTCAACCTAGGAATGACATGCCGAACGTTCTCTTCGTGACGACCTCTCACGGCAAACTCGGCGATACCGGACGCGCGACGGGCGTCTGGCTCGAGGAGCTGGCCGTACCCTATTGCATGTTCCTTGATGTCGGCCACGAGGTGACGATCGCCTCCGTGAGAGGTGGCCGCATGCCGGTCGATCAACGCAGCTCGAAGACGACTGGTGCTCCGCCCGCGGTGCAAGGCTTCCTCGGCGATGCGCGGGCCATGGCCGCCATCGAGGCAACGCCCGCGATCGAAGCGATCCGTGCCGGGGACTACGACGCGATCTTCCTGCCCGGCGGGCATGGGGCGATGTGGGACCTGCCGGGAAGCGAAGCGTTGGCGCTTGCTCTCGGCGAGGCGTTCGATGAGCGGCGCGTGATCGCCGCATTGTGCCATGGCGTGGCAGGGCTCGTGTCGGCCCGGCGGCGCGACGGCAGGCCGATCGTCGCGGGCGGCCTTGTCGCCGGCTTCACCAATGCCGAGGAGGAGGCCGAGGCGCTAGCCGCAATCGTTCCCTTCCTGCTCGAGACCCGCCTGCGCGAACTGGGTGCGAGGTTCGAGAGAGGACCCAATTTCGAATCCTTTGCGATTCGCGACGGAAATCTGATCACCGGGCAAAACCCGGCATCATCGGCGGACGTGGCGAGGCTCGTGCTCCAGGCGCTCGACGAAAAGCCGCGCACGTCCAATCCAGTGTCCACCCAACAGAAGCAGGAAATACCGATGTCATCGTCCGAGAGTCTCACCCGCCGTGATGCGCTGGTTGCCGGTACCGCGGCAGGCGCAGTCCTGGCTGCAACAGGCGCCTCCGCTTCGGCCACCGATCGGCCGCCGGCCGTTGCGGCTCCGCCCAATGCGAGGGCCGTCATGGTCACGCTGCGGCTCAGCGCGAAGAATGCTGACGCATTCAAACAGCATCTTCTCAAAGTGATCCCGGTGACCAGGCTCGCGTCGGGATGTCGCTACAGCCACTCCTATCAGCACACCAAGACGCCGAGCGAGTTCCTGCTGGTCCAGGGCTGGGACTCCCTGGAGCAGCAACAGGGCTATATCGCGTGGCGTCAGGCGCGCGGCGACCTCGCCCAATTCGGTGCCTTTCTCGGCAGCGATCCCGTCATCGAGACATTCGATCTGTTCGATGCCTAGTCATGCCGGCCCGCGAGGGGCGGCCGATGCGTCACCCCCGCGACATCTTCTCAAATTTCTTCACCAGCCGCTCCCGCTTCAGCCGCGACAGCCGCTGGATCCAGAACATGCCATCGAGCTGGTCGATCTCGTGCTGGTGGCAAACGGCGCGCAAGCCGTCGGACTCCTCGCTTTGCATGGTGCCGTCGAGATCCTGATAGCTGATCCGCACCCGCGCGTGGCGTTGGACCTCGTCATTGACGCCGGGCATCGAGACGCTGCCTTCGCGGTGCAGGATCATCTCGGGCGAAGCCCATTCGATCGCCGGATTGACGTAGGTCCGCGCGCCGTCCCTGGCGTCGAGCTCGAGCACCACGACGCGCAAGGGCACGCCGATATGCGGCGCGGTGATGCCGATGCCGGGCGCGGCGCGCATGGTGTCGAGCAGATCCTGCGCAAGCTCGCGCAATGCGTCGTCGAATGCGGTGACGGGGCGGGCCGGCATCGCGAGCCGGCGGTCGGGATAGCGGACGATCGGGCGAATGGTCATGCAGGCTCCTAACACTCACGGATGGTTGAAGCACCCCGTTCTTGACGACCTACCAACTGGAAGGTAGTTAAATCGCCATGACCAACCTTTCCTCGACTGCCGACGACATTCTGGCCTGCGCACGCACGCTGATCATCGCAGGCGGCTACAACGGCTTCAGCTACGCCGACGTGGCCGAAATCGTCGGCATCCGCAAACCGAGCATCCACCACCATTTCGCCAGCAAGGTCGATCTGGTCCGCACCCTCGTGTCGCGCTACCGCGAGGAAGCCCAGGCGGGATTGTCGGCGCTCGAGCGCAACATCCCGGACCCGCGCGACCAGCTTAAAACCTATGTCGCGTATTGGGAGGCGTGCATCAGCGACGCGACGGCGCCGTTCTGCGTGTGTGCGCTTCTCGCCAGCGAGCTTCCTATACTGCCGGAGGAGGTTGCGCTTGAAGTCCGGGCTCACTTCCGCGCGCTGGCTTCGTGGCTGACTTCGGTGATGGAGCGCGGCAAGCGGAAGGGGCGGTTGCAGTTCTCCGGCACAGCCCGGGTCGAGGCTGAAGGCTTCATGGCGACCATTCACGGCGCGATGCTGTCGGCGCGTGCCTATGGCGATCCAAAAATGTTCGGTGTGATTACCGCGCCGCTGCTGGATCGGCTGTCCGCCAAGCCCTGAGAGAGATCAGCGAGACGGCAACGACACCCCGCAGGCAAGCTGGCGTGAAGCCAATCTTGCTACGAATGAAAACTACCAACTAGTAGGTAAAGGAGGCCGTAGTGGCGCATTATCAATTGGATCTCGTTCTTGCCGATCGCGAGCGATGGCTGAAGCAATACTACTTCATTCGGGCGGCGTTCTCCGTCGCCTGGGTCGTTGCTGCGTTTTCCGTCGGGGCGTCGTCCTTGATTGCCGGTGTCTTGCTCGTGCTCTATCCGGCTTGGGATGCCGCGGCCAATTTCGTGGACGCGTTGCGCAGCGGCGGCATGAATCAAAACCGCACGCAGGCGCTGAATGTCCTGGTCAGCCTGGCGACCACCGTCGCGGTGCTTCTTGCCTTGCAGGTCAGCATGAATTGGGTGCTCGGCGTGTTCGGGGCATGGGCGATCCTGTCCGGCTTGCTCCAGTTAGGGACGGCAATCCGGCGCTGGAGGAGTTTGGGCGCGCAATGGGCCATGGTGCTGAGTGGTGGCCAGTCGGCCCTGGCCGGCGGCTTCTTCATCTTTCAGGCCACGACGCCAATGTCTCCAACGATCGCCAATGTCGCGGGCTACGCTGCAGTCGGCGCGATCTACTTCCTGGTCTCGGCGGTATGGCTGACCGTAACCGAATGGCGGCGTCGCGCAGCCATCTGAGGCGTTGCCGTTCATTCGTCCCGATAGGGCGTGCCATCCTTGTGCAGGAAACGGCCGTCAGAAGCCGGGCTCATCATGTCAACGTCGGAGCAGGTGATGAGGTCGTCGGGCGAGCGCGATCCCACTTCGAGATAGACGGCGATCGCGTCCGACCGGTTGATCATGTGATGGCCGTTGCCGGTGCCTTTCGGGAAGGCGGCGCAATCGCCGGCGCGCAGCACGGTTTCGCATTCGTCCTCGATCAGCGTCAGTTCGCCTTCGAGCACGTAGACGAATTCGTCCTCGTGCGAGTGCCAGTGCCGCTGGCTCGACCAATTGCCGGGCGGCAGGCGCATCAGGTTGACACCGAAATCCGATAGGCCGCCGGCATTGCCGAGCCGCTTGCGAATGCGCTCGGCGCAAGGGGCGTCGAAGGGCGCGGGATAGCCGGAGCCTTTGCGGGCCGGTACGGCCGCGACGTCGATTTTCGGCATATGATCTTCCCAGAAATTTTGCATTCAAGTCTAGGCGGGGCCTCGGGGCTGCGCCAGCGGCCTCGGCTGCGGAACCATGGGCAAAACGCGCATGTGCTCTCTTTGAAAATTGCATGATCGGGTGGCCGACGATTGGTCTATGACGTGGCGGCGGCGCCATGACATCCGTTGCATGCAGGTACAGGCGATGACCCAAAATGCGCGAAGCTTCTCCACACGCGAATGCGCTCGCCATGTCTGACGATCTGAACTGGCTTCCCGCCCGCGAGATGGTCCGGCGTTTTGCCAACGGCGAGCTGTCGCCGGTCGATATGCTGGACGCGACCCTGGCGCGGCTGCACGCGGTCAATCCCATCCTGAACGCGGTCTGCCTGTTGGACGAGCCACAGGGGCGGCGTCTGGCGGCGGAGTCCGCGGAACGTTGGCGCCGCGGTACACCGCTCGGGCCGCTCGACGGCGTGCCTGTCGCGATCAAGGACACCGCGCAGGTCGCGGGTTGGCCGATGCGCATCGGCTCCCACGCCACTCCGGCTGCGCCCAGCACGCAGGATACGCCCGGTGTCGCCCGGCTGCGCGAGGCCGGCGCCGTGTTCTTCTGCAAGACGACGACCCCCGAATTCGGCTGGAAGGGCATCACCCACGGCCCGCTGACTGGAATCACGCGCAATCCCTGGGATATTTCCCGCACGCCCGGCGGCTCCAGTGGCGGCTCGGCCGCCTTGGTGGCGGCCGGTGTGGTCCCTCTCGCCACCGGTGGCGACGGCGGCGGCTCCATTCGCATCCCGGCGGCGTTCAGTGGCGTGTTCGGATTGAAGCCGAGTTACGGCGTGGTGCCGAATTTCCCCGGCGTCATGGGGACGCTCGCGGTCTATGGCGGCCTGTCGCGCGATGTCGCCGACAGCGCGCTGTTGTTGAACGTGCTCACGGGCCCGGACCCGCGTGATTCCTTTGCCATTCCCTATCGCGGCATCGATTATCTCGACGGCCTCGACCGCGGTGTCGCGGGCCTGCGGATCGCCTGGTCGCCCGATCTCGGCTTTCCGGTCGCCGATCCCGCCGTGGTGGCCGGCATGCGGCCGGCGCTCGACGCGCTGGTGACGGCGGGCGCCGACGTGCAGGATGTTGCTCTCGATCTGTCCGGCGCGCAGCATGCGCTGGAAGTGATCTGGGGCGCGTCGCATGCCGCGCTGGTGCGCGATTTCACCGGCGCGCAACTGGCGGCGCTCGATCCGGGCCTGCTGCGATTGATCGTTGCCGCCCAGGAATTTTCGGCGAGCGAGTTGCAGGCGGCCCATGTCGAGATGCGCGCATTGAGCCAGCAGATGCAGCTGTTTCACGGGGATTACGACCTGCTGCTGACGCCGACCGTTCCCATCACCGCTTTCGCGGCCGGCATCGATACGCCCGACGCCGCGCGCTTCCCGCAATGGTTCGATTGGACGCCGCTGACATGGCCGTTCAACCTGACGCGCCAGCCCGCGGCCTCGGTGCCCTGCGGATTTGTCGCGGGGCTGCCGATCGGGCTGCAGATCGTGGGGCCGATGTTCGGCGAGGAGAATATCCTGCGCGCGAGCCGGTGCGTCGAGCAGGCCTGCGCCAATGCTGCGCGACCAGGCCTCGTCGACGGAGCAGCGCGAGCTTTTCCTCAAGGACAATGATGTCCGATCGATAGGCGTTCCCCGGCGTAACCGCGATGTGGGAATTGCCCCGCATCGGCGCATGGCCTAACAATGTCGCCAACAAGAAGCGTCGATAGCGGAGGAAGCAATTTATGCGCGCGATTATGATCGCACTGGCGACAGCCATCACGGCGGCGGCGACGCCGGCCGCGGCCGACTACCTGGTCAAGGAGGTCGGCAGCTTCCATGTCGGCGGACACACCGAAACGCTGAACGGGCTCCCGTCGAAGGAGATCGTGTTCTCGCCCGGCGCGCCGCCGATCAAGGTCGATCCGAACGGCGAGTTCGAGGTCGAGCAGATGTATGTCCAGTTCGTCAAGCAGGCCGCGCCGAAGTCGAAGCTGCCGATATTGTTGTGGCATGGCGGCGGGCTTGCGGGCGTCACATGGGAGACCAAGCCCGACGGCAAGCCGGGCTGGCAGCAATTCTTCCTCAATGCGGGTTATGATGTCTACGTCTCGGATGCGGTCGAGCGCGGCCGCGCCTCCTGGGCGCGCTATCCCGAGATCTTCAAGAGCGAGCCGTTCTTCCGGCCCAAGAAAGAGGCCTGGGAGCTATTCCGCATCGGGCCGAGCTATGAGGTCGGCGGCAAGCGCGAGGCGTTCGATGGCGAGCAATTCCCGGTCGAGGCGTTCGACCAGTTCGCCAAGCAGAGCATCCCGCGCTGGGCGACGAACGACGCGGCCACGCAAAAAGCCTATGACGCACTGGTGCAGAAAGTGTGCCCCTGCATCGTCCTGGTGCACAGCCAGGGCGGCAATTTCGGCTTCACCGCCGCGCTGAACGCGCCGGACAAGGTGAAGGCGCTGATCGCGCTCGAGCCCTCCGGCGCGCCGGATCCTGCGAAGGCCGATGCGGCCACGCTGAAGGGCGTGCCGCATCTGATCGTATGGGGCGATTTCCTCGACCGGGTCCCGGTGTGGTCGAAGCTCGTGGTCAATCCGACCAAGTGGGGTCAGGCGATCGCAGCCGCCGGCGGCAAGGTCGATACGTTCGAGCTGCCCAGGATGGGAATCAAGGGCAACACCCACATGATGATGATGGACCGCAACTCCGACGACATCGCCAGGCTGGTCAACGACTGGATTGAAAAGCAGGGTCTGGCGAATTAGCGGGCGATCGTCGCTGCCGAAGGGGCAGGGCCTGTGGCGCGCCCTCAGGCCTGGAACGCCTCCATGATGATCTGCACCGCCTGGCTTCCTTCAGGCGTGGTCCAATTGCCGACGAGTTCTGCGACGAGCTGATTGGTGCTCGTGAGCGTCACGCCGCCACGCTCCATCCGGCGCAGTGCGATGTCGTCGCTGAGCTTGCTCGGCGAGCCGCCGGCGTCGGCGACGACCTGCACCTCAAACCCCTCGCGCACCAGGCTGAGCGCCGGAAATACCGTGCACACGTCATTGGTGACGCCGGCGATGATCAGCTTCTTGCGGCCGGTCGCCTTCACTGCCGCGGCGAAATTCGCGTCGTCCATGGCGTTGACGATCCCGATGCGCTTGACGCGGGCCGCGAACGCCTTGGGCAGGATCTGTGCGAGCTCGTCCAGCAGCGGGCCTTGCGCATACTCCTCCATGCTGGAGGTCAGGACCACCGGCAGCTTGTAGATCCCGGCGACCTTGGCGAGCATCAGCGCGTTCCGCTTCATCTCCTCGAACGGGATCGACTTGACCCAGCTCATGGTGCCGACCTGATGATCGATCAGCAGCAGCGCGGCGTTGTCGGCGCTGAATTTCTCGTAAGTCATGACGTCTCTCCTCACGGGCTGGTCGCCCGCCTCATGCGTTCTCGGTGGCGCTCAGCAGGGGATAGTCGGTGTAGCCCTGCGCGCCCGGGCTGTAGAATGTCGTCCTGTCCGGCGCGTTGAGCGGCGCGTCCTGTTGCAGGCGTTCGGGCAGGTCGGGGTTGGCGAGGAACGCGCCGCCGAACACGGCGGCGTCGGCGCGCCCGCTCGTCAGCGCGGACTCGGCCGTGGCCTTGTCGAGGCCGCCGCCGATCAGATACGCGCCCTCGAAGCGGGGTCGCAGCAGCGCGTGGTAGTCGACCTTGGCGCCGAACAGGGCCACGTGCAGATAGGCCAGACCGAAGCCACGCAGCTGGTCGACGAGATAGGTGTAGGTTTCCTGCGGCGCCGCGTCGGACATGTCGTTGAATCCCATCTCCGGCGACAGCTTGATGCCGACGCGATTGCCGCCGGCTTCCGCCGTCATGGCCTCCAGCACCTCGAGCACGAAGCGCGCGCGGTTCTGGATCGAGCCGCCATAGCGGTCGTCGCGCGTATTGCTGCCGGAGGAGAGGAACTGCTCGGGCAGGTAACCCGTCGCGCCATGCAGTTCGACGCCATCGAAACCCGCTTCAAGCGCGCGGCGGGTCGCGGTACCGTAGCTCGCGACGACGTCGGCGATCTCGCCCACGCTCAGCGCGCGCGGCGTGACGAAATCCTTGAGGCCCTCATTGGTCCAGGATTGGCCGGCCGGCTTGATCGCCGATGGCGCCACGGGAAGGGCGTTGCCGGGCAGCAGCGACGGGTGCGAGATCCGCCCGCAATGCATCAGCTGCATGAAGATGCGGCCGCCGCGTGCGTGCACGGCCGCGGTGATGCGCTTCCAGGCGGCGACCTGCGCATCGGTCTCGATCCCCGGCGTCCGCAGATAGCCCTTGCCCATCGCCGCCGGATAGACGCCTTCGCTGACGATCAGGCCGGCGCCGGCGCGCTGGGCGTAATAGGTCGCCACCAGGTCGCTGGGCACGCCGGCATTGTCGGCGCGCGAGCGTGTCATCGGCGCCATGACCAGGCGGTTGCGAAGCGTGGCGCGGCCGATATCGACCGGGGTGAATAGCGGGCTCATGGGTGTGCTCTCCATTGTTGAGGGCATTGTCCGCCAGATCATAAATGGGATAAATACAGGGAAATTGAAATCACTGATCCAATAATGGAGCAATCCGCATGGAGCACCTCAACGACATGGGCCTGTTCGTCGAGGTCGTGAAGGCCAAAAGCTTCCGGCGCGCGGCCGAAGCGATCGGCGTGCCGAACTCGACGCTGTCGCGCCGGATCAGCGGCCTCGAGAAGGCGATCGGACTGCGGCTCCTGAACCGCACGACGCGCAGGATCGAGCTGACCGAGGCCGGCCAGCTCTACTTCGAGCGTTCCAAGCGCATCGTCGAGGAGGCGAGGCTGGCGCACGAGCAACTCGGCGAGATGGTGGCGCAGCCAAGCGGGGTGCTCCGCGTCTCCCTGCCGGTGGATTTTGCCGCGATCTATCTCACGCCGCTGATCGCTGAATTTGCCCGGCGCTATCCCGGCATCAGCTTTGAGTTCGACCTGACGCCGCGGCGCGTCGATCTCGTTGCCGAGCCGTTCGATGTCGCAATCCGCATGGGGGAGCTCGCCGATTCCGGTCTGATTGCGCGTCAGCTCGCGCGCTTGCCGGGCTACCTCTATGCCTCGCCGCAATATCTCGAACTGGCTGGCGAGCCCAGGCAGCCGGACGATCTTGTGCGGCATCAGTGCCTGTGCATGCCGCGGGCGTCGATCTGGAAGCTCCATGCCGGCACCAGGAAGGTCGAGGTCGCGGTCAAGGGCCGCTTCACGCTCAACAGCGTCGGCATGATCGCCCGCCTTGCGGCGCACGACCAGGGCATTGCGCTGCTCGCGGAAGCGATCGTCGCCGATGACCTGGCGGCTGGCCGGCTGCGTCGCGTGCTGCCGCATTGGCAGGCCGCTCCGATCTCCGTCTACGCGATCACCGAGACGCGCCTGCTGCCGGCAAAAACGCAGCGCTTCATCGAGTTCCTCGGGGCAAATCTGGGACGGGGCGAACGACATGCGGAAGCGGCCGAGACCGGCGGCCGGCGAGCCCGCCAAGGTGTATCTTCGTCGACCGCAAGGCCGAGCCGGACCAGAAAAAAATAAGACGGAACGTCGGTGGGCCTGTCGGTTCCATCCGATCCCATTCGTCTTTCAGCCGGACAGACTGACGGAGACAAGAAAATGAACTCCTCCAACTATCGCTGGGTGATCGTCGCCGCCGGCGGCCTGCTGGGCTGCGTCGCGATTGGCGGCATGTTTTCACTGCCAGTGTTCTTGCAGCCGATCGCAAAGGACACCGGCTGGTCGGTGACCGGCATATCGAGCGCGATGACGGTCGGCTTTCTGGCGATGGCCTGCACCAGCATGGCCTGGGGCACGGCCACGGACCGGTTCGGGCCGCGGCCGGTGGTGCTGACGGGATCATTGGTGTTGGCGCTGAGCCTGTTCGCCGCGAGCCATGCGACCTCGCTCATCGCGTTCCAGTTCGTGTTCGGCCTGCTGGTCGGTGCGTCCTGCGCCGCGATTTTCGCGCCGATGATGGCGACCGTGACCGGCTGGTTCGACACCCATCGCAGCCTCGCGGTCTCGCTGGTGTCCGCCGGCATGGGCATGGCGCCGATGACGATGGCGCCGCTCGCGGCCTGGCTCGTCTCCAACCACGACTGGCGCACCTCGATGCAGATCGTGGCGCTGGTGGTCGCCGCCATCATGATCCCGGTGTCGCTGCTGGTGCGCCGTCCGCCGGCGCTTGCGCAGGCGCCGTCCGCGCCGTCGGGCGAGGGCGCGCCGCAGGCCGAGATGTCGATGGGCGAGGCGCTGCGCTCGCCGCAATTCCTGATCCTGCTCGCCACCAATTTCTTCTGCTGCGCCACCCATTCCGGCCCGATCATCCACACCGTCAGCTATGCCGTGAGCTGCGGCATCCCGCTGATCGCGGCGGTGACGATCTACAGCATCGAGGGTTTTGCCGGCATGGGCGGCCGCATCGCCTTCGGCCTGATGGGCGACCGTTTCGGTGCCAAGCGCGTGCTGGTCTCGGGCCTGCTGTTGCAGGCCTTCGGCGCGCTTGGCTATGTCTTCGCGCAACAGCTCGCGACGTTCTACGTGGTCGGGGCCATCTTCGGCTTCATCTATGCCGGCACCATGCCGCTCTATGCGGTGCTGGCGCGCGAAAACTTTCCGCTCAAGATGATGGGCACGGTGATCGGCGGCACGGCGATGGCCGGCAGCCTCGGCATGGCCACGGGCCCGCTCGCCGGCGGCCTGATCTACGACGCGTTCTCGAGCTACGCCTGGCTTTATATCGGCTCCTGGGCCATGGGCCTCGGTGCGTTCCTGATGGCGATGACGTTCCGGCCGTTTGCGAAGCCGCAAGGCGAGGCGGCGGCTGCGGCGGCTTGAGCAGGGCCATCCGAGGCGCAGCGCTAGAGCTGCGCCTCGATCGCGGCCTTGTCGAGCACGGACCAGACCTGCCAGATCTTTGCGTCGCGGAATTCGTAGAAGACGTTCTCGAAAAAGGACACGCGTCTGCCGTTCACATCGAGCCCGAGGAATTTTCCGACCGGCGTGCAATCGAACTTGAGACGGCAGGCAATCCGGGGTGGGTCCGATGCCAATAGCTCGATCTTGAAATGCAGGTCCGGAATCTCGCGAAAATCCTGCTCAAGCATCGCGCGATAGCCGGCCAGTCCGAACGGTCGCGCGTTGTGGGCGACGTCATCGTGAACGAACTGTCCGAGTGTCGGCCAGTCCTGCCGGTTCAGGCAGGCGATGTAGTTGCGGTAGATATCGGCGAGATCGGACCTTGTCACGGCAATGCTCCTGCGGCTCCGACCATAACGCCGCAGCAGGGGAATCGACGCCCGCGCTCAAAGGCGTTTTTCGAAGAACAAATCCGGGTAGGGGTCGTCGTTGAAGCGCGGGATCTCGCTCCAGCCCGTGCGGCGGTAGAGCTGGCTGGCCTCCGCCAGCGCGCTGTTGGTGTCGAGCCTCAACAGCGCGATGCCGAGCTCGCGCGCGGCGCTCTCGACTGCATCCATCAGGCGCCGGCCGAGCCCCAGTCCGCGTGCGGCTGGCGCGACCCACAGCCGCTTGATCTCGGCATAGCCGTGATCGGTTCCCTTCAGCCCGACGCAACCGATCGGCAGCGTGTCCGACATCGCGACGATGAACGTGCCGCGCGGGCGGCGCATGTCCTTGGCATCGGGATCGCGCGACAGCGAGACGTCAAAACCCTGTTTGAAGCGGCGGCCAAGCTCGGCATAGTACTCGCCGAGGCAGTAGCGCGCCGCGTCGCTCTGCGGATCCGTGTCATCCAGGGTGATGCGGCTGCGGGTCAGAGCCGAGGCGATCAGGTCCATCGCCGCCAGCAGCGCCTCGCGTTGTGCATGCTGGGCGAGGAAGTCCTCGGCCTGCGCGTTCGACAGCGCCTCGTAGGCGTTGAACTCGCGCCGGCCGGCGCGGGTCAGTCTGGCGACGCGGCGGCGGGCATCGTCGTCATGCGCGGTCGTCTCGATCAGCCCTTCATCCTCGAGCGAGCGCAGAAGGCGGCTCATCAGCCCGGAATCGAGGCCGAGATAGTCGCGGATGTCGGCCACATCCGAACGCCCATGGCCGATCGCGTTGAGCACGCGCGCCGCGCCGAGCGGGCGGCCGCGTCCGAGGAACGAGGTATCGAGCGCGCCGACGGCGGAGGTGACGGCGCGGTTGAAGCGGCGGACGCGGGAAACGGGGTCAAGCATATATCTGACTTTAGTCAGATATAATCTTCAGTCAATCGGGGCGCTGCTCACTTCAACGTTAGCAGCGGCTTGTCCTTCTCGACGATATAGGTCGCAAGCTCGCTCGCGGTGTCGTTGCCGACATTCTTTGCCGCATGGACCGTTCCGGCCGGGATAAAGAGCACGTCGCCGGCCTTCAGCGTCACCGGCGCCCGGCCTTCGACCTCGTACTCGATCGCGCCGGTCAGCACATAAATGATCTCCTCGCCCGGATGGGTGTGGCGGCCGAACGCCACGCCGGGCGCGAGATCGACGCGGACCTGGATGGCCTCGCGTCCGGGCGCGCTGAGATCGTGGCGCTGGAGGTCGGTGCGGGTGACGCCGGCCGGCTGCGCCGCCGCCGGCAAGGTGACGAGATTTGCAGCGAGCACGGCTGCGCTCGCGAGGACACGCACGGTTCGCAACAGACGATGGCTCATGGTCGGCTCCTTGTGGTCGCGTGATGGTCGGCACCGCGCGGGCCCGGCCGATAACCGGCCGGTCCGCGTCGGGGTGAGGCGCTTCAGACCAGCGTGGTGGTCACTTCGATGTTGCCGTGAACGGCCTTGGAGTAGGGGCAGATGCCATGCGCGGCCTCGATCAGCTCCTGCGCGACGGCGCGATCGACGCCGGGAACGCTGACGTCGAGACGGGCGCGGAGGAAGAAGGAGCCGCCGGCATTGTTCAGGTCGATTGCGGTGTCGACCGATGGCTCGCTCGGCAGCTTGACCTTGCGCTGGGCGGCGGCGAGGCCGATTGCGCCGAGGTAGCAGGCCGACCAGGCGGCGGCGAACAGGTTTTCGGCGGCCGGGTGCGGCTGCGGCAGCTTGATGTCGAGCTGGCCGTCCCGTGAGCGCGCGGCGCCGTCGTGGCCGGCGGTGACGTGGGTCTTGCCAGTGAAGAGAACTTTTGCGGCGGATGACATGGCGTGTCCTTTCGGGCTGGATTTTGATCGCGTCCGATCTAATCGGATACGATGTGAAATAACCCTGCCGCCCGGCCCGGTCAAGCTCTTCCGATTTAATCGCATACGAGTTATATGGATGGCGAGATCACGAATTGCGGAGGTTCCTGTGTCCCGTCCCCCCAAAGCCGCCGGCCAGGGCCGAAAACTGTCGAATTTCCTGTGCTTTGCGGTCTATTCGGCCAATCTCGCCTTCGGCCGGGCCTACAAGCCGCTGCTGGACAAGGTCGGGCTGACCTACACCCAGTACATCGCCATGGTCGCGCTGTCGGAGGAAGACGAGCAGACCGTCAGCGTGCTCGGCGAAAAGCTGTTCCTGGAATCCAACACGCTGACGCCGATCCTGAAGAAGCTGGAGCAGACCGGCTACATCAAGCGTCAGCGCGATCCCGCCGACGAGCGTCAGGTGCGGGTGAGCCTGACGCCGGCGGGGCGAAAGCTGATCGAGCAGGATCTCGGCGGGTCCGTGATCGAGGCAACCGGACTCGGCGATGATTTTCCGGTGGTGCAGAAGACCGTGAGCCGGCTGCGCGACAATCTGCTGCGCGCGACGCAGGGCGACGGCGAGAACAAGCGGTGAGCGAAACGCGCGGCGCTCGTTCCGGATAAAAGGCCGGAAGCGAGACCGCTTCCGACGCAAGCGCGCCGGATCGGCGCGCCGGTGATGATCATGTCACCACGTTGTGGAGAGGCTGCTTCGTCGGCCGCGGAGCCGCCGCTCACACCGGCAGCGCTTCGCCGGCCTGCTCCTTGACGATGTAGTCGGCGTACCAGTCCGGCCAGTTGTCGTCGTGTTTGCCGCCGGTCCGCTTCTCGTGCTCGCCATGGGCGGCGGCCGCACGTCGCAGCGCCGCCGCGAGATCGCGCGGCGAGTTGAACGTCGTGTCCGCGTCGACGCGTCCGGGCAGGCGGCTCGTGATCTCCTGGAGCAGCCAGCCATTGCCGTCGGGATCGCTGAACGAGGCGAATGAGCGGTAGCTGCCGCGCGCGGGATCGAGACCCCATTCGCGCCGCCGTCCGGAGATATACGGCGTGTCCGTGCCGCTGTGCACGTCGCCGCCGTGGAAGATGTCGCCGACCTCGACGCCGCGCGCCAACAGCGCATCGCGAGCAGCCACGACGTCGGACACGATCAGGTACAGCCCCTGCGCCGAGCCCGGCGCCGCGGGCGTGACGTTCCTGCCGAAGATCACCGAGGCGTTCGAGCCGGGCGGTGTGAACTGGATCACGCGCCAGTCGTCGCCCGCGGCAAAGTCGGCGTCGAGCCGCCAGCCGAGCCTGGTGTAGAACGCCTTGGCGCGATCGACGTCGGAGACGGGGATAACGGCGATCTCGAACTTGAAGTCGACGTGAGGGGCTTCGGTCATGGCTCTCTCCATTGTTCCCGCAGCAAGGCATCCGCGCGGGCGTGCATTTCGGATCGACACGGATTTAGGTTAGCGCGATCCACGGCCAAATACACGCTGTCCACCAAACAACCGATCGCGCGGCGCGGATCATTCGGCCGCACTTGCCATCACCTGTCGGCTATGTTGAACAATCGGCATGGATCGTTTCGACACCATGCGCCTGTTCGTCCGTCTCGTCGAAAGGCGCAGCTTTACCGCCGCCGCGGCCGATCTGGGACTGCCGCGTTCGACGGCGAGCGAGGTCTTGCGGAGCCTCGAGGCGCATCTCGGCGTGCGCCTGCTCGAGCGCACCACGCGGCACGTCACCCCGACGCTCGACGGCGAGGAATATTATCGGCGCTGCGTCGCGATTCTGTCGGAGGTCGAGGAGGCGGAGGCCGCGATGCGCGATGCGCAGCCGCGCGGCCTGCTGCGCGTCGATGCGCACCCGCTGCTGACGCGCACCTTCATCTTGCCCAAGCTGCCGGAATTCCTGGCGCGCCATCCGCTGCTGGAGTTGCAGATCGGGCAGGGCGACCGCCTGGTCGATCTCGTGCGCGAGGGCGTCGACTGCGTCATCCGCGCCGGCCAGCCCGAGGACAGCGGCATGATCCAGCGCCGCCTCGGCACGATCGCCGAGATCACCGTGGCAAGCCCGGCCTATCTGGCAAAACACGGCACGCCGGCAACGCCGGATGCGCTCGACGGCCACCAGATGGTCGGCTTCATCTCGTCGCGGACCGGCGACGTGCTGCCGCTGGAGTTTTCTGTCGATGGTGCCTTGCGCGAGATCGTGCTGCCGAGCCGGATCAGGGTGAACAATTCCGACACCATGGCCGACCTCGCGCGACTCGGCTTCGGCCTGGTTCAGGCGCCGCGCTATCGCTTTGCGGACGATCTCGCCAGCGGTGCGCTGGTCGAGGTGCTGCCGGACCATCCGCCGTCGCCGACGCCGTTGTCGGCGCTCTATCCGCAAAACCGTCAGCTCACGTTGCGCCTGCGTGTCTTCCTCGACTGGATCGGCCGCATCTTTGGCGAAGCCAGGCTCTAGCCGGACTCAAAGCGCCGAGGTTTCGGGCCGGATCAGCTTGATGTCCTGATCGGCGGCCCAATCGGCAATGTCCTCGCGCTTCAGTGCAGTTGCCATCAGGTCCGGAAACTGGTCCGGCGTGCAGGCGAAGACGGGAATGCCGAGGTTTGCCACTCTTGCCGAGAGCGCGGGGTTATAGGACGGGCGGCCGGTGTCGGTCAGTGCCAGCAGCACGATCACGTTGATGCCGCGCGTTGCGAGCCGCGCCAGGCGGTCGACCAGCGCGTCTGCGTCGCCGCCTTCATAGAGATCGGTGATCAGGATCAGGTGCGCTTTCGCGGGCCGCTCGATGCGCTCCTCGCAATAGGCGACGGCGCGGTTGATGTCAGTGCCGCCACCGAGCTGGACGCCGAACAGCACTTCGACGGGGTCTGCGAGCTCCTCGGTCAGGTCTACGATCGCGGTGTCGAAGCAGACGAGCTTGGTCGCGACCACCGGCAGCGAGGCCATCACCGCCGCGAAGATCGAGGCATAGACGACGGAGGTTGCCATCGATCCCGACTGGTCGACGCACAGGATGACTTCCTCCAGATCGACGATGCGACGCTGCTGGCGCAGGAAACCAATCAGCCGTTCGGGCACCACGGTGCGATGCTCCGCCTGGTAGTGGCGGAGATTAGCCTTGATGGTGCGCGGCCAGTCGATATCGGCAAAGCGCGGGCGATTGGTGCGCAGCGAGCGGTTCAAGGCGCCGCGGACCGCGTCCGCCGTGCGCCGCTCGAGCCGCTCCATCAGTTCGGCCACCACCTTGGCGATCACGATGCGGGCGGTGTCCTTGGTCTTCTCCGGCATCACACCGCGCAGTGCGACCAGATCGGCGATCAGGTTTACATCCGCTTCGACTGTTGCGAGGAATTCGGGCTCGAGCAGCATCTGGCGCAGCCCCTTGCGCTCGAAAGCGTCCTTCTGGATCACCTGCACCACCGGCGCGGGGAAGAACTCCCTGATGTCGCCAAGCCATTTTGCGACGCGCGGCGCCGAGCCGCCGAGGCCGCCGCGGCCCTTCTTCGGCGCGTCGTCGCTGTTGCCATAGAGCGCCGTCAAGGCTTCGGACATGCGGCGGTCGCTGGCGGACAGAGCAGGGCCGTTCTCGCTGTCTTCGGCGTCGGCACCGAGGGCAAGCGTCCAGCGGCGGCCGCGTTCGTCGGTCTCGCTCATCGCGCCGCTCCCGATCTGAGGAGTTCGATCACGCGTGCCTGGTGCATCGGCCAGATCGCGTCCGCGTCCGCGATCAGCCGGTATCCCTTCGCGCCGTTCGGGCTGCGCGCGAACAACGCATCCATCAGGCGCCTGCGCTCGGTGCGGTCGAGCGCCGAGAACACGCGACGGAACAGTGGCAGGCTGGCGGTGAAGGCCTCCTCGTCCAGCGCCATCAACCAGGCATCCACCGCGCTGCGCAACGCCGCATCATGGATCAGCCGCTGGCCTGCGCCCTCGAAGAAGCCTTCGAAGAAGCCGGCCGCTTCCGCGACCGGCGTGCCGGGCGAAAGCATCCGCGCCAGCAGATCCGCCGCGTGATCGGCGGCGAGCAGCTCGGCCTCATAGAGCAGCCGCGCCGCGGTGCCGGCGATCAGCCGGGTCGCCTGGCTATCGTGCAGCAGGGTTGTCAGTGCGTCGCGCCATTTGGCGACGACATCGGTGTCGAGCAGCGCGAGCTGGATCGCGGCATCGGCCGCTAGGATCGCGCCGCGCAGCTTGGCTGCTGCAGGAGCGTCGAGATTGCGCGCGGCATAGGGCAGGGCAAGGGCTGCCTGTACCACGATGCGCGGCATCAGCGCCGCAAGATGCTCGACCGTGCCGGCGCGCGCCTCGCCATAGCGCAGGATATCGGCCATCGGCGGCAGCGCGCCGAGCAGGGCGTGGCCATCGCTGGTGAGCGCCGCCTTCGTCTCCAGTGCCGCGATGCCGCGTTCCGTGGCGCGCGGCAGATCGGCGATCATGGCGCTACGCACGAGGCTCGCCAGCTCGCCGAGCTCCGCCTCCTTGTCCATCGCCTCGATCAGGCGGCCGGCGGCGGCTTCCGCGATGGTTGAGCCATAGAGCAGATTTTCGACAAGCCGTACGGCGAATTCCGGCTCCCAGCGCAGCTGCCAGTTCTCGCGAAACGTGCCGCGGCTGCGCCCGGCGTCCAGCATCCGCCCCCAGGGCACGTCGAGCGCATTGAGCCGGTGCAGCAGCGTCGAGCGCATCAGCCCGCTTTCGCTGCGCAGATCGAGCGTCAGCGGCCGCTCCAGCGCTTCCGGCTTGAGCCGCGTCGCCTTCTGCTGGCGCTGCAGGTCCTCGAGCAGCGGCGCGAGCGGCGTCGCCGGCGGTATAGATCCAACGCCTGCGCCGATCAGGAGTTCGGCGGCGACATCGTTCCACACCGCACGTTCGCCATTGCACAGGCAGGCGATTGCCGCCTCGCGCAGCTCCTCGAAGCCGGGCGAGGGCCGGTCGCGCAGCGCTGCGAGCGCGGTGCCGAGCCGCTGCGCCTCGATCACCGAGGCCGTCGAGACGAAATGGCCGCGATCGCGTAGCGTGCGCGTCACCTTTGCAAGCCACAGGGTTGCGCGGTCGCCGTCGCGCGTCTCCCAGAGATGCGTGCACCAGCCGGGCGCGACCACGCCCGCGCCATAGCCGCTCGCGCGCGACAGCCGCGGCGCGGTCCATGGCGCCCAGGTCGCCTTGATCTTCGCCTTCGGCCGGCCCTTGAGCAGTTCGCGATCCGCGGCAAGGCTGCGCCGCTCGGCGAGCGCGGGCACGTGCCAGGCGCCGCAGACGACCGCGACGGCGCCATCGCATTCCTTCACCGCCTTCGCGATCTCGATCCGCATATGCGCTTCGCGCGCGGCCTCGCGCGCCGACAGCGGCTTGGCTTCGGCGCGCAGCGCCGTCATTGCGTCGGCGACGGCTGCGAACACCGGGCCCGTCGCAGGATTCTCCTCGATGACGTCGGACCACCAGGACTCGCCATCGTCATAGCCGGCTGCCGTCGCGAGCGCGCCGATCGGATCGCGACTCACCGGATCGTCCTCCGACCTTGCCGCGCTTTCCGCCGCGATGTCGCCGGCAGTGGCGCCCAGCCGATCCGATGCCGGCAGGTCGATGAAGCGCAAGGTCGCGCCGTGGCGCACCGCCCAGCACGCGGCCTGATATTCCGGCGAATAGTCGGTAAAGGGAAAGAAGCTGGCGTTCGCCGGATTGTCCTCGGCGTAAGCGAGCAGCGCCACGGGCGTCACCATGTCGGGATCGGCGAGCATCGGCAACAGCTCCGATGCGTCCGCAGGCCCCTCGATCAGCACTGCGGCAGGTTTGAGCGCGTCGAGCGCCTCCAAAAGCCGCCGTGCCGATCCCGGCCCGTGATGCCGGATGCCGAACAGTGAGATCTGGCCTGCCATCTGGCCCGTCCCTGTCTCAGATCCGATCGGTCAGCGAGGCATAATAGCCTTCGAAGCCGCGCTTCTTCTTCAGCACCGTCTCCAGATATTCGCCAAGCACGGCAGTATCCTGCACCGGATCCTTCACGACCGCGCCGATCATGTTGCTGGCGAGCGTTTCCGGCGTCAGCTTGCCGTCGTTGAAGAAAGTCGCCTGGCTGATCCCGCCGATCATCACTGCGATCGCTTCGGCCGTCGATAGCCCGCCCGACGGCGACTTCAGGGCGACCTTGCCATCTTCGGTCGAGCCCGAGCGCAGCTCGCGGAAGATCGAGACCACCCGCGCCACTTCGTCGGCGACGTTCTTCGGCGCCGGCAGGTCGAGGTTCTGCGCCATCTCGCCGACGCGCTTGACGATGATCGCGACTTCTTCCTCGGCGTTGTCAGGCAACGGCAGCACGACGACGTTGAAGCGGCGCTTGAGCGCGGAGGACAATTCGTTGACGCCCTTGTCGCGGTTGTTGGCGGTCGCGATGATGTTGAAGCCGCGCTGCGCATAGATAGCGGTGTTGAGTTCCGGGACCGGCATCATCTTTTCGGACAGTACCGTGATCAGAGTGTCCTGCACGTCGCTGCCCATCCGCGTCAGCTCCTCGAAGCGGCAGAGCTTGCCGCCTTCCATCGCGCGCATCAGCGGGGTCGGAACCAGCGCGTCGCGGCTCGGCCCGTGCGCGAGCAACTGGGCGTAATTCCAGCCGTAGCGGATCTGGTTCTCGTCGGTTCCCGCCGTGCACTGGATCACGAGCGTCGAGTCGCCGGTGATGCCCGCGGCGAGATGCTCGGAGACCCACGACTTGGCCGTGCCGGGCACGCCGAGCAGCAACAGCGCGCGATCGGTCGCAAGGGTCGCAACGGCGGTTTCGATCAGGCGCCTGTCGCCGACATATTTCGGCGTGATCGTCGTGCCGTCGGCTGCCTTTCCGCCCATCAGATAGGTCACGACCTGACGTGGGGCGAGCGCCCAGCCCGGCGGGCGATGCTGATCGCCCGCGGCAAGCGCCTTCAGCTCGGCCGCATAGGTCTCCTCGGCGGGCAACCGCAGTTTCTCGCTCATGGCTTCGCTCCCTTGTCGTCCAAAGCGGCGTTGAGCCGCAGCATGTCGAGGCGCGGGTCGCCCTGCACCAGGCCCGCGCCGGTCAGGCGTTCCAGCGATCGTCGCGCGCCCTCGCGCGAGGCGATGAGGCCCAGCGCATGGAGTTCTGCGGCCTGGTCGGAAGGCTTTGCATCGTCGCGCTGGAGCGCGGCAAGCAACGCCTTGCCTGCAGGCGCGGACAGCGGATTGTTAAGCCGCGCCGCCGGTCCCGCCATCAGCTGCGCCAGTTCGAAGCGGATGCCGTGTGCGTTCAAAGCTGCCCCGGCATGCTCTGCGCGCGCGGCAGGCGCAAGCCGCGGAGCCAGCGTCACCACGAGTCCGGTCGCATCGCGTTCGCTGATGATGTCCGCCGCTTGCGTGACCTGCGCATCGGTTCCAGTCGTCACGATCAGGTTGACCAGCGCCAGATCGGCAGCCTGGTCCACGTTCCAGTCCCAGGCGGCAATCAGCTCCTGCTGCGTCACGCCGAGCGCGCCCGAAAACGACGCGAGGTCGGCGCTATCGAACAGCGCCTTGCGGCGTTGCCATTGCGCCGGCGTCTTGGCTGGTTCGGCCTGGATGACGCGCGAGCGGCGCAACAGCCCCTTGGTCTTCACCGAGAAAAAGCCGGCGAGCTCGGCGGCATCCTCCCCGATCGCAGGGCCGCGGCCGAGACGTGCGAGCAGTGAGGCCGCAAGCGCCTTGACCTTGGGCGCGCGGTCGTCCTGCGCAACGCCTTCGAGGAAGGGGATATCGTCATCGGACAGCCGCTCCGACAGCAGCGACAGCAGGCGCAATCGCGCCTCGGCATTCTCGCCGCCGAGCTTTGCCTCGAGCACAGCGCGTGCTGTGGATGGATCGCGCCGCCTCAGCTCGGCCAGCGTCGCTTTGCGCGCGGCCGGCCAGAAGTCCTCCCAATTGTCGGCGGTAATCCGGTCGTTCGTCTGCTGCCGCGCGGGGGTGTTGGACGCTGCAATCTCTGCCCAGTCGCGCCATGCCGCATAGACATCGGGCACATCATCATCGCCGGCCTCGGGCATCCAGTCGGCGGGATGCATCGCCCAGCCGCGGGCCGCGAGGAAGTGGACGAGTTCGGTCTTGACCTGCGTCTGCCTCTTCGCCGCCAGGATGCGGCACGCCAGCGGACGCAGGGCCTCGGGCAATGTCGGCAATGCGAGCGCGGGAATGTCGGGCAGGACGCGGAGCGCCGAGGCTGGCTCTGCCGTCACCGCGATGCCGAGGAACTGGCCCGACAAAGCGAGCAGCCGCAACTCCGCCTCGGCGGGATCGTCGCCAAGCTCGGCGCGCCAGAACGAGGCTGCTGGCGCGGCCGCCGATCCCATGGTCCAGCGCGTCAGCACCGCGCCCATCGCGTCGTAGATCGTATCGGCCTTGACCGCATCAGTCATGACTGCCGATCCGTCCCCAGGGGGTCTGCGCGGCAAGGATCGTGAGCCGGCTGCCCGACCAGATCGCGGCGGTGCGCGTGAGATCGGTGCCGCAAAGCAGGCCCTCCGCGTTGTTGGCGACCGGCAATTTGGCGGTGCCGTCGCCAGATCGCCACCACGCATGTCCTGCGTCGTCGCGCGCGATCCGCCCCTGTGGCAGCAGCAGGGGAACGTCGATCGTCCACGGCTCGGCCAGCAGCGGCCGCGTCAACGCGTCGGAGAGCGTTTCATCCGGCGCGGGCCATTTGAGAACCGGCGTCTCTTCCGCGGCGTCGCGCCGTAGCAGCAAGGCGCGCAGCGGCTGTTGCGACGGGTAGAAGACGAGCTCGCCGTGGAAGCGCTCGCCGGGCGTGAAGACCGAGCCGCGCCGTCCGGCGCTTGCAGGGAAGAAGTCGAGCAGCATGGCGAAGCGCGGCCTGGCCGCGGCAAGATTGAGCAGCCACGTAGTCTGTGACACCAGCCCGTCGCGGCGCGTCTGTACCTGCTCGGCGAGCACCTCCCAGCGCGCCTCGATCCGCAGCGCTTGCGGATCGGCCAGCACCGTCTCGCGGGTTTCCGATGTCGCGATGGCGCGCCTTGTCTCGGCATCGCGCGGCGCGGCGCGGAAGGCGCGCGCGAGCAGCACGAGCTTGCCGAGCTCGACGACTGCGCCGCGCGGCCGGTCGCCTGCCGGAAGCGCGAGGAGACGGGCCGGCAATTCGTCGATCCGACCGGCGAGCACCGCGGCCTTGCCATCGACCAGCCGCGCCGCGATCCGCCGGCATCGTGCCGTGGCATCGTCGATGAAGCCTGACAATCCCATGCGGAGCTGATCGCCAATCCATTGCTCGAGCGCATCCATCGCATCGAGGATGGGGCGCTCGGTTTCCTCGTTTCGCCTGGCTGCCTGGGCCTCCCGCCGTGCCGCATCCTTCGGATCCTCGGCGGTTTCCGGTTCGACGGCGCGTGCGGCGCGCAAGTCTTTCTCGTTGCTCGGTGCGGCATTGCCTGCCGGCTTCGCCGCGGATGCGCCGCGCCGGCGACCCAGCCAATCGCTGACCCAGGCCGGCGTGTCGGCGGGCGCGAACGGCACGATCGCTTCCGCGTTCAGCCACAACAGGCCGAGCACGTGCTTGCAGGGAAATTTGCGCGACGGACAGGTGCACTTGTTGCCGAGGTCGCGGAGGTCGGCCATCACCCGGTAGGGATTCGCGCCGGAACCCGCGCATTCACCCCAAATCAGAGCGCCGTCCCGGCTTCCGCCGACCCCGGACCATTTGGCAGGCTTGGCAAGCCCGGCGGCCGCCTTGAGCGAGGATTGATCGGTAGCGAGTTGCTCGACCGCCTTCAGATCAATCGCCACGCCGATGTCCCAAATCGAATCCAGAGCAGGCAGTATATCGGGGACGGATGAAAGCTCAATGTCGCCGCGAGTGGCCGGTTGGCTGCACGCGGTGATCGTTATGCCGGTCGCCCCTCCGGAGAGTCGAGGCCAAGTTCCTTGCGGGTCTTCCGCGTCAGCTTTGCGACCACCAACGCATGGGCCTGCGCCAGATAGCCCGCGAGCTCGGCATCGGGCAGGGCATCGTTGCTGACGAGCTGCACCCATTTGGCGCGCGCCAGATACGGCGCCGGCCGCGCCATGCCGTGCTCGATCAGCATCGCATAGGCCATGTCAGAGGTCTTGAACATGTAGCCGCCCGACCCCGCAGCGAAGCCGCCGCTGAGCGCGAACATCTTGCCGCCGACCTTGAACACGGAGGTGCCCTCCCACTGCACCACCTTGGTGACGGCGGGAAGACGAAGACAGCGTGCTTCAAAGGTTCTTGGCGTCATGGCGCGAGCGATAGCACGGCGCGCGGAGCTTGCAACGCCCGCGCCCTAGCGACCGAGCGCGGCGAAGGCGGCGATGGTGCGATCGACCGCCACGTCGTCGATGTGACGATGGGTGACGAGCCGGAGCTGCGCCGGGCCGCTCGCCTGCACCAGAATGCCGCGCTGCTTCATGCCGTCGGCCCATGCGGCGGCGTCGCGCGGGCTTGCCGAGACGTCGAGGCGCAGGATGTTGGTTTGCACGTGATCGGGCTCGGCGAGCGCCGGGTCGAGCCAGGTCAGCGCGGCGGCGAGCCGCTTCGCCCGCGCATGATCGTCTCGCAACCGTTCGATCATCGTCTCAAGCGCCACGAGGCCCGCGGCCGCGACGACACCGGCCTGGCGCATGGTGCCGCCGATGAACTTGCGCAAGCCGCGCGCCTTCGCGATGATATCGCTGGAGCCGCAGAGCAGGCTGCCGACCGGCGCGCTCAGGCCCTTGGACACGCAGAACATCGCGCTGTCGGCATGCTGGGCGATGCGTGCCGCCGGCACGCCGAGCGCGACGGATGCATTGAACAGGCGTGCGCCGTCGAGATGCACGGGGATTCCGTTGGCCCGCCCGAGCGCATGGATCCGCGCCATGTGCGAGAGTGGCAATACGGCGCCGCCGGCCCCGTTATGCGTCGTCTCCATCGCAATCAGGCCGGGCCGGCCGGAAGCGCTGGAGGCCCGGATTGTCGCTTCGAGCGCGGCTTCATCCATCGCGCCTTGGTGGCCCGGCACCGGCGCCGGCACCAGTCCAGCGATCCGGGTGACGCTGCCGATCTCCGAGTTGAGGAGATGCGCTCCGCCATCGGCGAGGATGATCGCGCCGGGCTCGGCATGGACGAACATCGCCAGCAGATTGCCCATGGTGCCGCTCGGCACGAACAGGGCTGCCTCCTTGCCCGTCAACGCGGCACTGCGTGCTTCGAGCTCGCGAACGGTGGGATCGCCCTCGCGGCCGTCGTCGCCGAGCGGAGCGCGCTGCATGCGCTCCAGCATCGCCGCCGTCGGAAGCGTGACGGTGTCGCTGCGCAAATCGACGATGCCGTCGCTGCGGCTGTCCTGCGCGGCCATCAGGCGTCCTGCATTTGCAGGCCGGCTGCGGCCGGCTCGGCCTCATCCGCCACGACGTCGCCGGCAAACCGCTCGACCAGCTTCACCGCAACCGTGTTGCCGAACACGTTGATCGCGGTGCGGCCCATGTCGAGGAAGGCGTCGACGCCGGCAATGACCGCCAGCGCCTCGATCGGCAGCCCGATCGCCGACAGCACCATGGCGATGGCGACAAGCCCGCCGGAGGGAACATTGGCGCTGCCCTTGCTCGCGATGGTCGTGACCATCACGATGGTGAACAGCGTCGACCAGGTCAGCGGCACGCCATAGGCCTCGGCGAGGAAGGTGACGGCGAGCGCGAAATACATGATGGCGCCGTCGCGGTTGAAGGCATAGCCAAGCGGCAGCACCACCGAGACGATGCGCTCGGATGTCCCCATCGCCCGCAGCTTCTCCATGTGCAGCGGCAGCGTCACCTCCGAGGAGCGGGTGGAGAAGGCCAGGATCATCGGCTCCATCACTGCCTTGGTGACGGCAAGCGGCTTCTCGCCAATCGCGAGCAGCATCAGCCAGAAGATCAGGACCATGATCGCGAGGCCGAGATACATCACGCCGACGAGCTTTGCGAGCGCGATCACGGTGGCGAGGCCTTGGGTTGCGAACAGCCACGCCATCACCGCGAAGATGGCGATCGGCGCGAGGTTGGTGATCCATCTGGTGATCTTGAACATCGCCGCGATCACCGCCTCGAGCACGGCGATCATGGGTTCGCCGACCTTGCCGACCGAGGCCAGTGCCAGACCAAAGAGAATGGCGAAGACGAGCGTCGGCAAAATCTTCTGCTCGGCCATCGCCGCGACGATGTTGGAGGGGATCATGTCCATGAAGAACTTGATCCAGTCGACCGACACCGCAAGATTCTGCGGCAGCTTGCCGGTTGCAGCCAGCGGGGCGCCGGCGCCGGGATGGAAGGCGGCGTTGAGCAGCAGGCCGATCAGGATCGAGATCACGGTGGCGAGGTAGAAATAGCCGAGGCTGATCGCGGCGACGCGCCCGAGAACTTTCAGCTCGCTGCCCATCCGGTAGATGCCGAGCGTGACGGAGGCGAAGACGACGGGAATGACGATCATCTTCACCGCTTCGACGAAGGCGGTGCCGATCGGGCGCAGGCTTGCGCCGAAATCGGGCCAGAGCAATCCGGCGCAAAGGCCGAAGCCGAGCCCGATCAGCATCTGAAACACGAGCGGCAGCGCGAACGGCAGCCGGATCAATCGCCAGATCATGCGTGATGGTCTCCTTGTCCGGGATATTGCGTGCGAATGGCGCCGAGCGCCGTGAGGCGCGCCTCGAAGGCGGACGCGAGATGCCGCCACATGCGCTGCTGCGCGGTATCGGGGTCGTGGGCTTCGACGGCCGCGTAGATGTCGAGATGCTCGCTGACCGCCTGGCGCGTGCGCTCGACGCTGTATTGCCGCATCTTCTGAAGGGCGAGGCCGCTCTGGGCGCGCAGATTGTCGTAGGCCTGCGCCAGCCGGCCGTTGCCGGTGGCGCGGAACAGTTCGTCGTGGAAGGCCCAGCCGACCTGCTGCGCCTCTTCGACATCGAGGGTCGTGGCCGCGGAGATCCTGCGCAGCTCTTCCGCGCAATGTCGCAGCGGCTCGGTCGGGCCCCGCGTTGCGGCGAGATAGGCCGCCATGCCTTCGAGCGCGAGCCGCAATTCGTGAATTTCGCGCAGATCGTCGAACGACATTTGCCGCACGAAGGTGCCGCGCATCGGATGAATGGTGAGCAGGCCGTCCTTGGCGAGCGCCCTCAACGCCTCGCGGACCGGCGTGCGCCCGAGCGCCAGCCTGGTCGACAGGCTGCGTTCGGAGAGCGGTTCGTCGGGGGCGAACTCGCCGGAGATGACGAGGTCGCGGAGCAGGGCATAGGCGCGGTCGCGGTCGAGGGAGGCCATGGGCATAACTGACATACCAGCGACATATCAGCGGGATGTCAAGCTATCGACCTGATTTCGTCGCCCAACTGAGGTCGCGAGCAGCAATCACGGTCTCGTGGCTTGCGCTTCTCATCGGAAAATATATCTTACGATATATCTAAAGAGGAGACGTACGATATGTTTCGAGACAAGCATCACAATCGACACGGCAGAGACGACCGGGAATTCCGTTTCGCATTCGCCATGGGCCGTCATGGCGGGCATCGCTTCGGCCGCGGCGGGCATGGCTTTTTCGGGCGCGGCGGTGGCGGTGATTTTCCGGGCGCGCGGCGGCTGTCCTCGCAGGACCTCCAGCTCGTGATCCTGGCGCTGCTCGCCGAGAATCCGGCGCATGGCTACGAGCTGATCAAGATCATCGAGGAGCGTTCGGACGGCTTTTACACGCCGAGCCCCGGCGTGATCTATCCGGCACTCACCTATCTGGAAGAGGTCGGCCACAGCAGCGTCGAACAGGATGGCGGCCGCAAGCTCTACAGCATCACCCCGCAGGGCGAGGCGCATCTCGCCGAGCAGCGTGCGACCGCGGACGCGATCCTTCAGGCGCTGTCGCGGATCGGGCGCCGCATGGACGAGGTGCGCGAGGCCTTTGCCGGAATCGGCGATCTCGACGCGGATGCCTCCGACGAACTGCACCGGGCTCGCCACAATCTCAAGCGCGCGCTGCGCAGCAAGCACGGCTGCGATTCCGCCGAAGCGCGCCGTATCGCTGCGATCCTGGACCGCGCCGCAGCGGAAATTCTCGGGAAGTGACGGACTGCAAAGGAAATGAATGATCGGCTTCGTCTCGATGACGCTGCCGCTCAAGGGCGGCACGGAGCTGTCGCTGAAGGTGAAGTGAGAGGACGGTCTATCTCCCGTAGCCCGGATGGAGCGCAGCGTAATCCGGGACCGCTGTGTCCGCTGGCGCGAATCCCGGATTACGCTGCGCTCCATCCGGGCTACAATCCCTTGCGTTGCCCGTCGGGCAAAACACCCGAGCCGTAGGTCAATGCGCGGTGGCAAAAAAATTCCGCTTTACCGAAATTCGGAATTGGCGGATAGTGCGCGCACTCCGGCCCGAGGAAGAGGGGCGTATCGCGATCGTCACGACACGCGGGCCGGGCGGCGGTGGACGTGGGTCACATCGGCGCGAAAAGCTTCGCAGGGCGGGCAACCGTGAGCGAAACCATCGCGCACACGACCGGTGTGATCGGCGTACGGCCAAATCGTGTCGTCCTGGCGCCCGGGGTCTGTGCGCCAAGTCCTGTGGTGATGTGYGCTGCCCRACCGRGCRCRCGCATCAGCCATCCGCAGGGCGACGGGGGCAATAGTGCATCGCTCCCCGGGGAGAGCGCGACATAAGCCGTTCCAACCACTGCGCAGGGAAAGGCCGGGATGTCTCCGGTTGCCCTGTTTCCCGCTGTGCATCGTAGCGCAATCTACCTTGCGCATAGCGGATCAATAGGAGCCAGCCGGCTCCCGGTCTTCCCTGCGCCCTCTTTCATTTGCGAGGGTGAGGCGACGAYGCARARCTCGGGCGARGCAAGCCGCGAGGATGCGAGGCTGTGTCTGCAATGACGGTGTTGAAGCAGGTACGCACAATGCTCCTCCATCGTCGTCCTGGCGAAAGCCAGGACTCATTACCCCGGTCGGCGTTGTCGAAGCACGATGTGGCCAAAGCGTTCGCAACAACGAACTTCGGTGATTATGGGTCCTGGCTTTCGCCAGGACGACAGTGAGGGGGTGGCAACGCTCACCTCGAACACAACCGTCATAGTCTCTAACGCGCGCTAACCAACGCCCGACTTAAAACTGTCATAATCACTGATGGAAACCCGCGCCTGCACGTTCTTTACAAGCCATTAAGCGGGCCTGCGTTGGATGCGGCGGGATAGTGCGTTGGGGACTGCAATGAGTGCCGCGAAGAAAGCGCCGGGAAAACCGGCCACCGAAATGTTCGACGACATACCGGTGCTTCAGCGCAAATGGCGTGCCGCGTTGAAGCCGGGCGAACGGCTGCCGCGCTACGAGGACGTCATGCTCGGCAGCCTCGGACGGCTCGCCGACCACATCGCGCTGCTCAAGGGCGATGGCGCGCTCGAGCTGTCGCGCAGCGGACGTTACGTGCAGAAATGGCTCGGCGAGGAGCGCTGGGACATTCCTTTGGCGGAGCTGCCGCCCGATTGCGCCACGGCGCTGTCGGAAGCAGCGGCGAGCGCGCTCGCGAACGGGCGGCCGCATCATGCCAGCGCGCATTGCGTGCGCGACGGCATGGTCAGGACCTACGATCTGCTGGCGCTGCCGACCGCCTCGCGCTGGGGCGCCACGCTGGTCGGCGCTTACGTCAACGAGCGCGGTACGCAATACAATCTGCTGGACGCAATCTTTTCCTCGACCGACGATGCGGTCGTCTCGCTGGCGACGCTGCGCGACGCCAATGGACGGCCGTTTGATCTTCAGGTCGTGCACCACAACAAGAGTGCAGCATTGCTGCTGAGGGCCGGCAGCGCGGGCCTGCAATGGCGCCGGATCGGCGAGGGGGACAATTTGCTCGCCTCGCCCGACATCATCAAGTTTCTGCTCAAGGCTGTTTCCGGCGGTCGCGGCGAACAGCTCGAGATCGAAAGCGAGGGGCGGAATCTCCGGCTTAGCGCCACCGCCTTCGCCGACGTGGTCTCGCTGACTATCTCGGACGTCACCGCGCTGAAACGGCGCGACGCCTCGTTCCGCCTGTTGTTCGACAACAACCCGATGCCGATGTGGGTGTTCGACGCACAAACCAAGGAATTCCTCAGCGTCAACGACGCCGCGGTCCAGCATTACGGTTACAGCCGCGCCGCCTTCCTGCGCATGACGTTGCACGAGATCTGGCCGCAGGACGAATGGGACAGCCACGCCGAGGCGCTCGAACGCATCGGCGAAACCTATCACTCCTCGCGCAACTGGCGGCATCTGCGCGCCGACGGCAGCGAGATCGAGGTGCTCACTTTCGGCCGCCGCGTTGCCTTCGACGATCGCGACGGTTACCTGGTCGCGGTGGTCGACATCACCGAGCGGCGCAAGGCCGAGGCGCGGATCGCCCACATGGCTCACCATGACGGGCTCACCGACCTTCCGAACCGCGAATATTTCCAGGAACGTCTGAAACAGACGCTCGCCCAGGCCGGAGGCAAGCGGGTCGGCGTGCTCTATATCGATCTCGACCTGTTCAAGAACATCAATGATTCCTTCGGGCATCCGGCGGGCGACCGTCTGCTGAAGCAAGTCGCCGAACGCCTGACCACCGCCGTCCGCGGCGCCAATCTTGGGGCGCGTCTCGGCGGCGACGAATTCGCCGTGATCCTCGCGGCCGACGTTTCGCCGAACGAGGCCAGTGCCTGCGCGACCTTGCTGATCGACATGCTGAGAGCGCCCTATGACCTCGATGGCCAGGAGATGGTGATCGGCGCCAGCATCGGTATCGCGCTGTCGCCGGGCGACGGCGTGACGTCGGAGGAATTGATGCGCAACGCCGACATGGCGCTGTATCGGGCGAAGTCGGACGGTGGCGGCGTGCACCATTTCTTCGAGCGCGAGATGGACCTCCAGGCGCAGAAGCGGCGCGACATGGAGCTCGATCTGCGCCGCGCCTTCGCCAATGGCGAGTTCGAGTTGCACTACCAGCCGCTGGTGTCGATCGCGTCCGACCGCATCTCCGGCTTCGAGTCGCTGCTGCGCTGGCATCACCCCGACAAGGGCATGATCTCGCCGGCGGAATTCATCCCGGTCGCCGAGGACATCGGCTTGATCTCCCAGCTCGGCGAGTGGGTGTTGCGCGAAGCCTGCGCCGAAGCAATCAAATGGCCGGCCGACGTCAAGGTCGCGGTCAATCTGTCACCCGCACAGTTCCGCAGCCGCAACCTGGTCCAGGTCGTGATCTCGGCGCTGGCGCAGTCGGGCCTGTCACCCAGGCGGCTCGAGCTGGAGATCACCGAGTCGATCTTCCTGGCCGAGACCGATGCCAATCTCGCGATATTGCATCAGTTGCGCGAGCTTGGCGTCAGCATCTCCATGGATGATTTCGGCACCGGCTATTCCAGCCTGAGCTATCTGCGCAGCTTCCCCTTCGACAAGATCAAGATCGACCGCTCCTTCGTCAAGGACCTGGCGCAGCGGCCCGATTGCGTCGCGATCGTGCGCGCGATCTCGGGGCTCGGGCGCAGCCTCAACATCACCACGACCGCGGAGGGCGTCGAGACCGAGGATCAGCTCGACTGGCTGCGCGCCGAAGGCTGCAACGAAGTGCAGGGTTTTCTGTTCAGCGCGGCGCGGCCCGCCGCCGAGATCGCCAAGTTGCTTGCCGATTTCGGCCAGCGTGCCTCACGGGCGGCGTAGCGCGGGCGGGAAGGTGTCGTAGACCAGCGCCCTGAAGGCGGGCGTGATGCGGCTGCGCTCGTTCTGGGTCTGCTGCATCATGATGTAGACCATGTCGAGCTTGGGATCGACGCCGAAATAGGTGCCGCTGCCACTGTCCCATTTCAACTCGCCGATCGAGCCGGGCGGCGGCGGTTTCGCGTTGCCGGGATCGGTCCGCACACCGATGCCGTAGCCATAGCCGAAGCCGTCGCCCGGAAAATAGAAATAATCGCGTCCGACGCCGGAGCCGGGCCCGATTTGATCGGTCGTCATGGCCTTGAACGCGGCGGGGCTGAGGTAACGCTTGCCCTCGAACTTGCCGCCATTGAGCAGCATCTGCGAGAAACGCTGATAATCGGTGATGGTCGAGAGTAGCCCGCCGCCGCCGGACTCCCATTCGGGATGGTCGAGACGGTCGCGCTCGCCGGCGAGCAGGATCGGGTCGTTCGGCAGCGGCCGTGCCATCCGTGCGCGCTCTTCGGGCGTCTTCAGCACGAATTTGGTGCTGCTCATCCCGAGCGGATCGAGAATGCGTTGCTTGAGGAATTCGTACAGCGTCTGCCCCGAGATGATCTCGATGACGGCGCCGAGCACGTCGGTGGAATGGCCGTAGCGCCACAGCGTCCCGGGCTGACGCGTCAGCGGCAGCTTGGCGATGCGGTCGGCGAATTGTCTGTTGTTGAAGGGCCCCTCGAAAATATTGGCGGCGGTGTAGACCTGCATGACCCAGGGGGCGCCGATATAGTCGTAGCTGATGCCCGACGTGTGCCGCAGCAGATCCTCGATGTTGACGGGACGGATCGGCGGCTCGAGTTCGAGCTTTGAGTTGCCGTCCGGCTCCACGCCCACCTTGGTGTCGGCAAAGAGGGGAATGTATTTCGACACGGGATCGGTGAGCGCGAGCTTGCCCTCGTCGATCAGCATCATCGCGCCAAGGCACGTGATCGGCTTGGTCATCGAGTGGATGGCGAAGATCGTATCCGGCGTCATCGCGAGGCCGGTCCTGGTGTCGCGTACGCCGAAGGTCTTGAAGTAGACCGGCTTGCCGTGCTGCTGCACCAGGATCACCGCGCCCGGCAGCCGGCCGCTCGTCACCTCGTTGTCAAAATATGCGGTGATGCGCTCGAGTCCGTCGGGCGACGGCGCGGGGATGTCGGCGGCACGGCCTCGCGCCATCGTGCCGGCCAACAGCGCGGCCCCGACCAGAAATTCGCGACGTCTCATCCGGGCTTCCTCCCTGGCCGGGATCAAAGCCGCAAGACGTTCGAGGCGTCAACAAGCCATCGATTAAAATCGCGTCACGATTTCCGAAAGGAACGGTCGCGGACGATCCTCGCTCGGCTTGGTCGGCGTGCCGATGTGAACGAGGCCGGCGAGCTTTTCGTCCGGCTTGAGGCCAAACCCGTCCAGCACGTCGCGATCGAAGGAGAACCAGCCGGTGAGCCAGCAGGCGCCGTAGCCGAGCGCGGTCGCGGCCGTGACGATGTTCATGGCGCTGGCGCCCGCGGACAGTTCCTGCTCGAAGGCCGGTACCTTCGGATGCGGCCTGGTGAAGCTGACCACGCCGATCACCAGCGGGGCATCGGTGAGCCGTTTCCGCTCGGTCTCGATATCGGCCGCCGGTGCGCCCGGATTCTTCCGGGCAAACACCTTCGCAATCACCTCGCCGGCGCGCTGGCGCGCATCGCCTTCGAAAATGATGAAGCGCCAGGGCGTGAGCTTGCCGTGATCCGGCACGCGCGCGCCGATGGTGAGGATCGTCTCGAGCTCGGCCGCCGAAGGGCCGGGCCCGGTCATCTCGCGCGGCTTGACCGAGCGGCGGGTCTTCAGGAGTTCAATGGCGTCGGGCACTGCGGTATCCTCTTCGGCTGGTCGTCGGGCGTGCAGTCCTCACATAGGAATGCACGCCCGCAACCGAAAGCGAGTTTAGACCGATTTCAGAGGTCAGGCCGCGCCCCGTGCCCGCACGACGTCCGGCGGGGTTGCTTCCTCGACCAGGGCGGCGATTGCCTCGGCCGTCGGCATCACCTTCTGCCCGTCGCTGCCGAGGCGGCGGACGGAGACCGAATGCGTCTCGGCCTCCTTCTTGCCGACCACGAGCAGCGCCGGAATCTTGGCCAGCGAGTGCTCGCGGACCTTGTAGTTGATCTTTTCGTTGCGCAGGTCGATCTCGACCCGCAGACCGGCACGCCGTGCGGCTTCCATGACCTGCTTGGCGTACTCGTCGCCTTCCGAGGTGATGGTCGTGACCACCGCCTGCACCGGCGAGAGCCAGAGCGGGAAGTTGCCGGCATAGTGCTCGATCAGGATGCCGATATAGCGCTCCATCGAACCGCAGATCGCGCGGTGCACCATGACCGGCGGTTTCTTCGATCCGTCATGATCGATGTAGAACGCGCCGAACCGCTCCGGCAGGTTGAAGTCGACCTGCGTGGTGCCGCACTGCCAGTCGCGGCCGATGGCGTCGCGCAGCACGTATTCGAACTTCGGCCCGTAGAAGGCGCCTTCGCCCGGATTGATCTCGGTCTTGATGTGGTTGTTCTGCGACTGGATCTCGCGCAGCACCGTCGCCATCACGCGCTCGGCGTGATCCCACATCTCGTCCGTGCCGACGCGCTTGTCCGGTCGGGTCGACAGCTTGACGGTGAGATCGCCGGTGAAGCCGAAATCGGCATAGGTCGACAGGATGAGATCGTTGATCTTGAGGCACTCGTCCGCAAGCTGATCCTCGGTGCAGAAGACATGCGCGTCGTCCTGGGTGAAGCCGCGCACGCGCATCAGGCCATGCATGGCGCCCGACGGCTCGTAGCGATGCACCACGCCGAATTCGGCGAGCCGCAACGGCAGGTCGCGGTAGCTCTTCAGGCCGTGCTTGAAGATCTGCACGTGGCCGGGGCAGTTCATCGGCTTCAGCGCGAACCAGCGCTTGTCCTCGGCCTCGTCGCCTGCCGACTGCGCCGCGAACATGTTTTCGCGGTACCAGCCCCAATGGCCCGAGGTCTCCCACAACGACTTGTCGAGGATCTGCGGCGCGTTGACCTCGCTGTAGTCGCCAGTCAGGCGCCGCCGCATATAGGCGATGAGCTGCTGGAAGATGGTCCAGCCCTTGGCGTGCCAGAACACCACGCCCGGGCCTTCCTCCTGGAAGTGGAAGAGGTCGAGCTCGCGTCCGAGCTTGCGATGGTCGCGCTTTTCGGCTTCCTCGATCTGCTTGAGGTAGCCGTCGAGGTCCTCCTGCTTGGCGAAGGCGGTGCCGTAGATGCGGGTCAGCATCGGGTTGTTGGAATCACCGCGCCAATAGGCGCCGGCCACCTTCATCAGTTTGAAGGCGTTGCCGACCTTGCCGGTCGAGGTCATGTGCGGGCCGCGGCACAGATCGAACCAGTCGCCCTGGTAGTAGATCTTGATCGGCTCGGTGCCGGGAATGGCGTCGACCAGCTCGACCTTGAACGCCTCGCCCTTGTCGCGGAACACCTGCTTGGTCTTTTCGCGATCCCAAACCTCTTTCGTGAAGGATTTGTCGCGCGCGATGATCTCGCGCATCTTTTTCTCGATCGCGGCAAAGTCGTCCGGTGTGAACGGCTCGTTGCGGAAGAAGTCGTAATAGAAGCCGTTCTCGATCACCGGGCCGATCGTGACCTGGGTGCCCGGCCACAGCGACTGCACGGCCTCGGCCAGCACGTGCGCGCAGTCGTGGCGGATCAATTCGAGCGCGCGCGGATCGTCGCGGTTGACCAGCTCGATCTTGGCGTCGGCCTCGATCGGATCGTTGAGGTCGGCGAGTTCGCCGTCGAGCGCCATCGCCACCGTGCGCTTGGCCAGCGACGGCGAGATGCCCTTGGCGATCTCAAGGCCAGTGATGCTCTTGGCGTATTCGCGCCGGGCGCCATCGGGGAAGGTGAGGGTGATCTTTTCCGGCGGGGTCACGGGTCTCAAATTGCTGAGGCTGTATTGGAAGCCGGATTCGGACTTGGGTTGGTCCTTGGGCTGGTCGGTCATTGCTTTTCTCCTGAGGCTCACTCCTGCGAACGAGCGCAGGTAAGCGGGAACGAGCGATATATCAGGCGATTCGGCCTGTGCAATCCGGCAATTCCAAGAAAATCGGCCGTAAAGCCGCCGTCGCGCACCAACTATTTCGCAGAGGCCCTTTAACAGGCCGGGAGTCTCCTCTACATGCACCTGCATGGAAAGTGCCCGCGCCGGCCGTTTCGTGCCAACCGCCCTGATGCTCGGAAATTTCGTCACCGGCTGCTCGGTGCTGGCGCCGGCAGGGATGCTGCCGGAATTGTCGGCGGGGCTTGGGATCAGCATCCATGCGGCCGCGCTCCTGATCACGTTCGGCGCGATCACGCTGTGCATCGGCTCGCCGCTGACGGCGTGGCTGACCAGCCGCATCGAGCGGCGGACCTTGCTCGCAACGACGCTCGCCGTGCTTGCCGCCGGCAATCTGGCTTCGGCGTTCGCACCCGACTACACGAGCCTCCTCGTCATCCGCCTCGCGATGCTTGCGGTCGGTGCGCTCTACACGCCGCAGGCCGCCGGCACCGCGGCGCTGATCGTGCCGGTCGAGCGGCGCGGCAGCACGATCGCCTATATCTTTCTCGGCTGGTCGTTGGCTGCCGCCGTGGGTCTTCCGCTGATCACCTTCATCGCCAGCCGCTACGGCTGGCGCGCGGCCTATGGCGAGATCGGCGCGCTCGGCTGTGTCAGCTTCCTGTTGCTGCTGATGCGCCTGCCTGGCGGGTTGAAGGGCACGCCGGTGGATTTGAAGACCTGGGCGGCGGTCGGCCGCAGCAGAACGATTCTGCTCCTGCTTGCGATCACCATGCTGCAAATGTCCGGACAGTTCGTGGTGTTCACCTTCATGGGCCCGCTGCTCAAGAAGCTGACCGAGGCGAGCCCGGATGCGATCGGCCTGGTGTTCGGCATCTATGGCGTCTGCGGCTTCCTCGGCGTCGTCATCGCAACGCGCATTGTCGATACAAGGGGGCCCTACCGGACCTCGCTGCTGTTCACCTGCCTGCTGCTGGCGGGCATCACGGGGTGGGCGCTGAGCGCCGGCACCCTCGTTCTGATGGCGTTCGCGGTCGCGATCTGGGGATTGGGTTTTGCCTCGACCAATTCGATGCAGCAGGTGCGGCTGGTCGCGGCCGCGCCGCCGCTTGCATCGGCGACCGTCGCGCTCAACACGTCCGTCCTCTATATCGGCCAGGCTGTCGGCTCCGCCGTCGGCGGGCTGCTGTTCGCCCGCGAACTGCTGCACACGCTCGGCTTCGTGGCGGTCGGCTTCGTCATTGTGGCGCTGGTCCTGGTCATGTCGACCCGGCCGCGGCCGGCTGCTGCCGCTCCGGCCTGAAGGCAGCGTTTTCCTGTGCGCAAGGCGCTTGGCAAACCGCGCGGGAGGGCGCTAGAAGGCGAGGCATGGGGACCAAAGAGAGTTGACTGAAATGAGGATGATTTTGGCGGTTGCCGCGGTGCTCTATTCAGCCTCCGCGTTCGCACAAACCGACAAGCCACCGATGGTGGGGGACAAGCCGCTGGTGCAGGTCAAGCCGAAGGGGACCAAAGAGGGCACCAAGGAGGCGGCTGCAAAGCCTGCCGCCGCGGCGCCGAAGGGCAAGCCGCAATCGATCGCGGTACGGCTCCAGGCCTGTCTCGACCTCGATGACGGCACCAAGGACCGTCTCAACTGCTACGACGCGGTGATTCCGCCGGCGCCGAAGCCGAAGCCGGCGAAGGCCAAGGGCTACGCCGATTGCCGCTTCTTCAAGGAAGAGGACGAGCGGCTGGCCTGCTTCAACGGCTTTGCCGAGAGCATTCCGAAGCTGCCCAAGAACTGAGAATCAAGCGCTGTGGGTTCGAGTCGGACGGTTAGTCGCTGATCCGGCTCAGCACCGCTCTGAATGCAACGCCCGGCGCCTGTAGCGCGGTGCCTTCGAATTCCGCCATGTCGCCGTCTTCCCGGCCGCTGAGCGTCAGCGTGATCCTGTCGTTGCCGAACAACGGCCTGAAGGACGGGTCGTCGTTGTAGCGCTCGGTGGAGATCTTGACCTTGATGCCGTCGCCTTCGCCGGTATAGCTGCCGACGAAGGCGAAGGCGGAATTGCCGCCCCGCATCTTGCCATCGGTCACATAGACGACGCCGCAGCCCGTTCCATGCACGGTATGGAAGTCGACCTTGTACAATCCCTGACGCACGACCCGTCCCCGCGAAATTCCGATTGCAATCCGGTCGGCAAATTATGTCCACGGCTGGCGGAAACAATCCGGTGTCCCACGGGAGCTTCGGCCATCAACATTACATTTTGATCAATGCGTGGGAGAATTGCAGGCAAGTGCCGCCAAATGCCGGCTGGCGCAATATCAGGCCTAGCGGTTCGATGTTGAGGAGGCGGTGGCGGCCACGCGCGTCAGCGCCAGCGCCGGCGTCGCCGACATCTTCACCAGCACGTCCTTGAGAGGATCTTTCGTCCAGGCGCGGGTCACGTAGTCGCGATGGGTGATGCCGTCGCCGGTTTCGACGAACACCACGCTGCCGGGACGCAGCGGCCCGTCCATGTCCTCGGAGACGCTGATGCCCTTCTGCCGCAGCATGCTCATCAGCTCGCGGTCGCGCCGCGCGGTGTAGTGGGTGTAGGAGCTGACGAAGAAGCCGGAGCGGTGGCTCGCGATCCAGGAGGCGAACTTGTCCATTTCGCCATAGACGGCGTCGAGCAGCACGACGCCGCGGACGCGGTCGCGGATGCCGCCGACCTCGAGGCTCCAGGCGGTCGGCAGGAAGCCGCCGCTATAGCCGACGATCACGATCGGCATGTTGGCGAAGGCACGTACGCTGTTGGGATCGCCGGTGACGCGGGCGAGATGGTTGGCCGATTCCTCCATGAAGCGCTTGAAACCGCCGGGCTGCCAGAATTTTCCGGCGCTGGAATCGGCGGCGTCGACGGCCATCTGCGGCGCAAGGAGCACGGCATTCGCACCGGAATCGGTGATCTGCTGCGGCACCAGCTGCCGGTCACGCACGTCACGCTCCAGCGTCGCGCCATTGCCGTGGAAGAACACCACGATCACGCCCGGCTTGCGCACGTCGAAATGCTCGGGGACATGCATCAGAACGCGGCTGTCGCTGTAGGTCTCGTCCTGCCAATAGACGCGCCCGGAGTAACTGCGGTGGCCGCGGCGGTCGCCCTTGGCGATGTTGAGGAAGGGCGCCTCGGAGGCGGGGTTGTTGCCAAAATAGGGGAAGGCGGACGACTTCATGCTGACGAGCGTCGTCAGGTCGTCGCGCGGCGGACGCGTGTAGGGGATCTGCGGCTCGAGCGAGGCCACCTTGTAGGGCGCATGCTCCGGCTGCTGCTGTACGGCACGCTTCGGCGAAAAGTCAGACATCTGCCGTTGCAGGAGGCTCTCGCTCGCCGACGGGAAGCGCTCCTTGAACTGCGGGGCCGGGAAGCGATCCTCGAACGTGACGTTGCTTGCGACTTGCGGATTGGTCTTGGCGACGACCTGATTGACGACCGGGACGTTGGCCTGCGAGTTCGCCGCGAGTGCGGCCGGATTGGGCGCCTTGCCGCATTGAACCAGCGTCAGCGACAGCGGCACCAAGGCTGAGATCAGGCCGATCCGGAGCGCACGGCCGCGCGCGCCGGACGTCGTCCGATCGGCACGAATGTCAGCTCTCAAGTTCGGAACGGCCCCGACCATCCACCCATGACCCCGAGTCCAGCGGCGATGTTTAAGCAAATTGAGCCGACTGGCGTTTAGGCGACGTTAAGTGTCCGGAGAAACTTCCCCACATCCGGAACGCTCAAAAGGACCACGCAATCGTGTCGTGATTGTGGGGGCGGGAAACGGGATTCTCCGGTGTTTGCCTAGGTTTATTGCCCAGGAGCGTGCATAATCGGTTGCATGATACCGATATCGGCTGCCTCATTTAGCCCTTGTTAACCCTGCTTGAATTGACTGGACCAATCTGCACGATGCTTCGCACAAGGCGTGACGCCTGAGGTTAGGGACCCCGATGACGGCATCAGACGCGGGAACCGTGCCATGGATTGCCCGGCTGACCGGTGGCGGGTCCGGCGTCTCGGTTCTGGTCGCGACCGCCATCGTCGTGGCCGACATGATCGGGGTCGGCGTCTTCACCAGCCTCGGCTTCCAGGTCAAGGACATCCCCTCCGGCTTCTCGATCCTCTCGCTGTGGACGATCGGCGGCATCGTGGCGCTGTGCGGCGTGTTCTCCTACAGCGAGCTCGGGGCGATGTTTCCGCGCTCGAGCGGCGAGTACAATTTCCTCGGCCGCGCCTATCATCCTGCCTTCGGCTTTCTCGCCGGCTGGGTCTCGGCGACGGTCGGCTTTGCGGCGCCGGTCGCGCTCGCCGCCATGGCCTTCGGCGAATACGCCAAGTCGGTCGTCCCCGATCTGCCGCCGATCCCGCTTGCCATTGGCGTCGTGTGGCTGGTCTCGCTCGTGCAACTGACCGGCGTCAGGCACTCCTCCACGTTCCAGTTGATCTCGACCATCTTGAAGGTCGTGCTGATCGTCGCCTTCCTGGTCGCCGGCTTCGTCGTCGGYGTGCCGCAGCCAATCTCCTTTGCGCCGCAGGCCGGCGATCTCGTCCATATCGTCAGCGCGCCCTTCGCGATCGGGCTGGTCTTCGTGATGTACTCGTTCTCGGGCTGGAATGCCGCGACCTACATCATCGGGGAGATGAGCACCCCGCAGCAGAGCCTGCCGCGCGCGCTGCTCACGGGCACGCTGATCGTGCTCGTCTTGTACGTCGCGCTCAATGCGGTGTTCCTCTACTCCACGCCGATCAGTGCGCTCGCCGGGCAGATCGACGTCGCCAGCGTTGCCGGCAGCGCCATCTTCGGCAGCCTCGGCGGCCGGATCGTCGGCGCGATGATCTGCGTTGGCCTGATTTCCTCGATCAGTGCGATGATGTGGATCGGGCCGCGCGTGATGATGACGATGGGCGAGGACATTCCGGCCCTGCGCGTTTTCTCGCGGAGGTCGGTAAGGGGCGCGCCTGCCTATGCCATCCTGTTCCAGCTCGCGGTCGCGAACCTGCTGCTGTTCACGCGCAGCTTCGAGGCGGTGCTCGACTTCATCCAGTTCGCACTGCTGTTCTGCTCGTTCTTCACGGTCGCCGGCGTCATCAAGCTGCGCATCACCGATCCCGATCTGCCGCGCCCGTATCGCGCCTGGGGATACCCGTTCACGCCTCTGGTTTTCCTGCTCGTGACCGCGTTCATGATGTACTACCTCTTGACCGAGCGGCCGGTGCAGTCGCTCTCGGGGATGCTCGTCATGGTCTCGGGCCTGTTGATTTATGCTGTTTTCCGCAGGCGGCCGGTCGCCGCTGGCACGTCATAACATCGCGAATAGACATGTTTCGACCCCTGAGAATTGCGGCTATCGCTCTTGCCCTGCTGGTTGCGGCCGTCGCGTCCGCGCACGCCGCCGACGTCACCTTCGACGACACTGCGCGCTTCCTTGCGGGCATGCAGCCTTCGGCGGACTCGCCGCTCGTGCCGTTGACGAAGGACCCGGGATGGCAGCGCCACGCAAAATTCTTCGACGGCGCCTTTGCCCAGCTCGAGCAGCGGCAGCTCTCGAAGATCCGCAACTGGGCCGAGGTCAACCTGGCCGCGCCCAGGCCGACCATGTTCTACATGTTCAGCGGCCCGGATTTCCTCTACGCCAATGCCTTCTATTCCAAGGCCAGCACCTATGTGCTCGGCGCGCTGGAGCCGGTCGGTGCGGTGCCCGATTTGACGCGGCTGCCGCGCGGTTCGGTCGGCGCCGCGCTCTACAATGTCGAGCGCTCGCTCGGCTCGATCCTGAGCTTCTCCTTCTTCATCACCAAGCAGATGAAGGTCGACCTGCATGCCAACCAGGTCAACGGCACCTTGCCGATCCTCTATGTCTTCCTCGCGCGGTCCGGCAAGACCATCCGCAACGTCGAGACGGTCGCGCTCGACAACAAGGGCGGGGTGCATACCGGCAACGACAATCCGGGGCCGAACGCCACGCACGGTGTCCGCATCATCTTTGCCGGCAGCGACGGCGAGGCGCGCACGCTGTATTATTTCTCGACCGATCTCTCCAACCCGGGCGCGCGCGCCGCGGGCTTCCTCAAGTTCTGCGAGACGCTCGGGCCCGGTAACAGCCTGCTCAAGAGCGCGTCCTATCTGCTGCACTCCGGAAATTTCACGGTTGCTCGCGACTGGCTGCTCGCCAACAGCGCGACCATCATCCAGGACGATTCCGGCATTCCGCTCGCGAACTACAATGCGCGGCAATGGCGGTTCTTCCCGTTCGGCCGCTATCTCGGCCCGATCAACGAATTCCCGGGCCGCTACCAGGAGCGCTACGCCGAATTGTTCGCGCGCGCCCAGCCGATCGACTTCGGCGTCGGCTATCGCTGGCGCATGCATGAATCTAACCTGCTGCTGTCGGTGAGGGTGCCGGGCAGCGAGACGACACCGGCGGCGGAGACAACGTCGTCCGCCGAGCCGCCGCCGAAGCCGCGTCCGAAGCGGTCGCGTCCGCCCGAATCTATCCCGCCGTCGTCCGGACGTTTTTTCTGGTTCCGCTAGGACCGGCCGTCAGGTCGGGCTCTGGGCCACGACGACAAGAACCTCAGCCTTCTGCCGGCCGAGGCTTCTGACTTCGTGCGGGGTCTCACCTGAAAAATACAGGCAATCGCCCTTGCCGAGCGTCAGCTCCTCGCCGTCGAGCTTGATCGCGATCTTGCCGTTGATGACGAACAGCAGCTCCTCGCCGGCATGCGAGGCGCGCGTCGCCGATTTGTGCGGCGGGCTCAGCAGGAACGGCTCCATCATCTTGCGGGTGCGCCCGGTGACCAGCGGGACTACGCCAAACGTGTCCTGGAACAGCGGCACATTGCCGCCTTCACGGCGGAACAGCGTGTAGCGCGGCGCGGGCTCGGCGTTGGGGTCGAAGAAGTTCGCGACATTGACCTCGAGCGCGGCGGCCATCCGCAGCAGGGCGGCGAGCGAGGGGATTTTCAGATTGCGCTCGACCAGGGAGATGTAGCCGCGCGTGAGATCGCTCTGCCTGGCGAGCTGGTCCAGCGTCAGGCCCTTGGCGATCCGCGCCTGGCGGATGTTGGCCCCGACGGCCGTCGCTTTGCTGACGTCAAGCACGCATGAGTCTCCTGAACTGCTGATGCCTCTTTTGCATCAGATGCCGCCCGACTGCCAGCCCGGCGGCTCGCGCCAGCCGCTCGCGGATGTATCCCAATGGAAAACTTATGCGCGGAAATTTCAAGCAGGGCCGCGGATATTGTGGGCAGAGACGCTGGCATTCCACGTATAATAGCTGAAAAACAGTGCAAATTGCGGGTTTTGCCGATCGATGCGGCATTTGCCGCGTTCCGCGTCGTTGATTTCCAACAGTAAACATGGTCGATTTTTGACGTTCCTGGCTGCCGATGGGCTCCACGGACAGAACCACCTGCTTCCCCTGGCGCCGGTACTTTTTGGAGAGATCGATGACCGTAGCAGACGACGTAACCCTGAACGTGGCGCCGGACGAAGCGGCGAGCTTGCGACGGATCGTGTGGTCGAGCGTGATCGGCACCGCGGTCGAATGGTATGACTTCCTGATCTACGGGACGGCGACCGCGCTGGTCTTCAACAAGGTCTTCTTCGCCGCGGGCAACCCCGCGCTCGCCACCATCGCGGCCTTCGGAACCTATGCGGTCGGATTCCTGGCGCGGCCGCTCGGCGCTGCGATCTTCGGTCATTACGGCGACCGGGTCGGCCGCAAGGCGATGCTCGCGATCACGATCATGGTAATGGGCGTCGGCACCTTCCTGATCGGTTTGCTTCCGACCTATCAGCAGATCGGCATCGCCGCGCCGCTGCTGCTGATCGGCTTGCGCTTCCTCCAGGGCATCGGCCTCGGCGGGGAATGGGGTGGCGCCGTGCTGATGGTGGTCGAGAACTGCCCGACGCACCGCCGCGGCCTGCTCGGCAGCATGGTGCAGGTCGGCAACCCCATCGGCAATCTCGCCGCGATCGGCATGTTTGCGCTGGTGGCGGGCCTGCCGGAAAGCGAGTTCATGACCTATGGCTGGCGCATTCCGTTCCTGATCTCGATCCTCCTCGTCGGCGTCGGCCTCTACATCCGCCTCAACATGGAGGAGACCTCGGCCTTCCGCCAGGTCCAGGCCAAGAAGGAGGTCGCGAAGCTGCCGCTGGTCGAGATCTTCAGGCATCACCGCAGGCCGTTCTTCACTGCGGTCGGGCTCAAGATTTCTGAGATCGCCTATGCCAGCATCGGCGGCGTGTTCGTGATGTCCTACGCGACGACGAGTCTCGGCCTGTCGCGCACGGTGGTGCTGAACGGCGCCTTCGCGGCATCGTTGGTCGCGCTGGTTGCCATTCCGCTGTTCGGCTGGCTGTCCGATATCCTTGGCCGCAAGACGATGTTCTACGGGAGCTGCCTGTTCTCGGCGCTGTTTGCCTTCCCGCTGTTCTGGCTGCTCAATACCCGCGATCCCACCATCGTCATCTGCACCATCGTGGTCGCGATCACGTTCGGACAGATGGTGATGTTCGGCATCGGCGCGCCCTGGTACTCCGAGCTGTTCTCCGCGCGGCTGCGCTACAGCGGCGCCTCGCTCGGGTTTCAGGTCGGCGCGGCCATCAGCGGCGGGTTGACGCCGCTGATTGCCGCATCTCTGATGGCCTGGAGCGGCGGCGCCACGTGGCCGGTCTCGCTGCTGCTGATGGCCTGCGCGGCGATCACCGCGACCGCGACCACGTTCGCGCCGGAGATGGCGAACAAGGAACTGACCTGATCCCGGGGCGCGCCGCGTCTTGCGGCGCGCCATCGCTTCTCACGAGGATACCGTCATGCTTGACAAGATCGACACCGGCTCCGCGCAGAGCGCAGCACGCCTCGGCTGGACCGGCGTGGTGCGCTTCCTCCATCTCGCCCCGCGCGCGTTCCTGCCGATGCGCGCCATGGAGCAGCTTGCTCTCGTCGCCGGCCGTGGCATCGAAGGCGACCGCTACATGATCGGACGCGAGGAGGGTTTTTATTCGCACAAGCCGGAAGAAGGCCGCCAAGTCACGCTGTTCGAGTTCGAGACCCTGGTTGCGCTCAAGCGCGACGCCGGGATCGAGCTCGGCCCCGAGGAGCATCGCCGCAACGTGACGGTCGAGGGCGTGCCGCTGAACCATCTGGTCGGACGCCGCTTCTGGCTTGGCGAGACCTTGCTGGAGGCAACCCGCTTGTCGATTCCATGCCGGCATATCGAGGAGATCACCGGCAAGGCGATCTTCGATCCGCTCATCAACCGCTCCGGGCTGAACTGCAAAATCCTTCAAGGCGGCATCGTCAGGGTCGGCGACACCGTGCGGAACGCAGCATGAAGGCGCGTCCGATCACGACGATCAAGACAGTCGTCGCCGGCATCGAAGAGGCTGGCGACGGAATAAAACTGTTTGCGCTGGCCGATCCCGATAGATGGGAATTGCCACCCTTCAAGCCCGGCGCGCATATCGATCTGCACTTGCCGAACGGCCTCGTCCGCACCTATTCGCTGTGCAACGAGCCCGCCGACAACACGCGCTATGTCATCGCGGTCAAGCGCGAGGCCGATGGGCGCGGCGGTTCGCGCGCGCTTCACGATGATGTCGGCCTTGGCGACGTCATCGGCGTCTCGCTGCCACGCGGCGGGCTGGAGCCAGGCGCGCAGATTGCGCGCCATGTGTTCGTCGCAGGCGGCATCGGCGTGACGCCGTTCCTGTCGATGGCGCGGCACCTCGCACGAACGGGACATGCCGACTTCACGCTTCATCTGATCGTGCGCGAGGAGGTGCCGCTCGCGTCTCACCTCGCGCCCTTGATCGGCGATGGTCGCATCGTCGTGCATCGGACGTCCCGGGGCGGACGTCCGGATCTTGCGTCGCTGGTCGGTAAGGGCGGCTCGGAGACCTTGGTCGCTTGCTGCGGTCCGGAAAGCATGACCGGCGATTTCGAGCGGGTGACCGCCGCCTGGCCCGCGGCCAATGTTCATATCGAGCGTTTCGTCGCGCCGCCGCCGGTCATCGATCCCGACGCAAAGCCCTTCACGCTGTCACTGGCGCGCTCCGGCGCCGAGATCCAGGTTCGCGCCGGCCAGACCATGCTGGCCGCCTTGCAGCAAGCAGGCGTCGACATCGCGACGTCCTGCTGCGGCGGCATCTGCGGCGCCTGCAAGGTCGGCTGGCTCGAGGGCGAGCCCGTCCATCGCGACCGCATCCTGTCGCCCTACGAGCGCGAACGCTATCTCATGGTGTGCGTCGCAGGCTCAGACGCGGATCGATTGGTGCTGGATCTCTAGCCTACCAGTGTACGCTCTGGCTGGGCACGATGAACGCCGTCGTGCCCGGCGGCGTGGCCAAGCTCGTCGCCAGGTACCAGCCCGAGCCGAGCACGAGCGCCAGCAGTGCGATGATGGCGAGCATGTCGAGGGTTCTGGGATCGTGATGATGCCCGCGGTGATCGGGATTTGGCCCAAACCTGAAGTGAAAATGAGGGCTGATTTTCCAGCGCATTCTTGTTTCCTCCCGTGGGAGCATCACAACAACGCGAGCGGGAAGTTCCGGTTCCATTCAAGGCGGCGATGCGTGAGGCGCCGCGGCGTTCCTGGTCATATTCAGGACGCGTTGACGCCGCGCCAGCGGCCATAGCGCCAGGGCAGATACCAGCGCGCGCCTTGCGGTGCGGTGAGGGGGACGTTGTCGATCCCCGAGGTGCCGAAAGGATTGCAGCGGAGCAGTCGCGCGAGCGTCATCCAGCCGCCGGCCCAGAGTCCGAACCGTTCGATCGCCTCGTCGCCATAGACAGAGCAGGTCGGCAGGTGCCGGCAATTGTAGCCGACCAGCGGCGAGAGCGTGTGGCGGTAGAGCCAGATCAGTGCGCGGCCGAATCTGCGCGGGAGCCGGAGCGCGCCCTCGACGTGAGTGGAACAGTGCTCGCAGGCTGAATGCTTCATGGGCGCTGTGCTGCGATCGTGAGCGAGGTATTGCGCGGTTCCGGCGCAGGGAACCGCAAGTTGTTGTTTCTGCGCCATATTTATCGTGCTTTTTGGGAGCAGTGCAGCAAGTACCTGTGGACGATCTGTATTCCCCCGGATACCATTTTTATGACGCCCGTGTGTAGAAACATACGCCTGTATGATGGACTCAGAGGGCGCTACCGGGGATTGTTGGGGGACCTTTGGGGCTTGGGGAAGGAACCAGATTGAGACTTCTGAACTCCCTTGATCGTCGCGGCTGGTTGTTGCTTGGGGCTGCCGCACTTGGCGTCGCGCTCTTCGGAGCTGTCGCCACGACCGGCACAACGGCTCATGCCGGTGCCACGCTCGAAGAGCGCAAGCTGCCGATGAAGTTCAACTGGGTCGCTTGCGAGCCGAACTGCCGCGGCTGGGTCAGCGCGGTCGGCATCATCACCGCTGATACGCCCAAGGATTTCGAGGAGTTTGCCCGCGGGCGCCAGCTCGGCGGCGCCACCGTCGTGCTCGACTCCAGCGGCGGTTCCGTCAATGACGCGATCACGCTCGGCCGGCGCTTCCGCAATCTCGGCCTTTTGACCACGGTCGGGATCTCGCAGCAGAGCCGCGGCGGACAGAGCGCCCGTCCAGCCGTCGCTCCCGAGGCCTATTGCGAATCCATGTGCGTGTTCCTGCTGCTGGCCGGCAAGAAGCGCTACGTGCCGGAAGCCGCCCATGTCCGGGTCCATCAGATCTGGATGGGCGACCGTGCCGACGATGCGAAGGCGGCAACCTATAGCGCGCAGGACCTGATGATCGTGGAGCGCGACATCGGCCGGCTCGCCAAATACACCTTCGACATGGGCGGTGCCGGCGACCTCCTGTCGCTCGCGCTGAATGTGCCGCCGTGGGAAGATCTGCACGAGCTGGACGCCGGCGAGCTCAAGCTCACCAATCTGGTGACGACCGATCTCGTGGCCGACGTGCTGCCGCATGTCGATGTCTCGGCGCCGGCGATGGCGGAGCTGACACCGAAGACGCAGGCCAGGTTTGGCGTGGAACCGGAGCAGGCGGCCAGGTCGACCAAGACGGCGGAAGCCGTCGTGCCGACCGGGACGGCGCCGAGCGCGGGCTCGCAGAAGTAGGATCTCAAATCTTGGCAGTCATTCCGGGGCGCGCGTAGCGCAAACCCGGAGTCCCGCGCTGTAATCTCGGGATTCCGGGTTCGTCGCTTCGCGACGCCCGGAACGACGCGGGCGGGGTTCAGCCCTGCGCCGCAGCCGGCTGCTTCGCCTTCGCCTCGATCTGACCGATGGCGTCGACCACGGCATCGAAGGTCAGCAGTGTCGAGGCGTGGCGCGCCTTGTAGTCGCGGACCGGCTCCAGGAACTTGATCTCGGCCCATTTGCCGTCCGGCGGCGCGCCATTTTCCTTCAGCATCTTGCGAACAGTTTCGCGTAACTCACGGAGTTCGCTCGCGGTCGAGCCAACGACGTGACTTGCCATGATGGATGAGGAGGCCTGGCCGAGCGCACAGGCCTTCACGTCGTGGGCGAAGTCGGTGACAGTGGCGCCGTCCATCTTGAGATCGACCTTCACGGTCGAGCCGCACAGTTTTGAGTGTGCGGTGGCGGTGGCGTCGGGGTCCGAAAGCCGCCCGAGCCGCGGAATATTCCCGGCCAGCTCGATGATTCGCTTGTTGTAGATGTCGTTCAGCATGTGATGGAGTCCAGCACTTCCGGGCGGGATCGGCCTTGGCGGGCGCCGTCCACGGTCCTATATAGGGTCGGAACTGGCGGAAAAACAGTCCAGCGGTCCGGTCCGGCGGTGCTGATCCAGAGCCGCGCGGCCGACGTTAGAGTTGAGACCTCTTTCGCCAAAACTGTACTCTTCAGGCGTCCGGCGGCTTTGCCGCCCCGTCTGCCGGTGACACTCCGGCCGCTAGGCCGTCGAACGGAGTAGACATGGACGCTGCGATCAAATCCCTTCGCCCCAGCAAGCCTTCCGACAAGCAGCCCGAGAGCCGCCCCGCGGAGCTGGACCCTGCCGAATTCCTCGCGGCCGCCGTCCGCGCCGACCAGCCGCGCCCGGCGCGTGCCGAGGCCGAGCACGCGGTGAAGACGCTGCTCGCCTATATCGGCGAGAACACCGAGCGCGAGGGCTTGCTCGACACGCCGCGCCGCGTGGTCGAGGCCTTCGACGAGCTCTATCAGGGCTACCACCAGTGCCCGGCCGAAGTGCTCGACCGCACCTTCGGCGAGACCGCCGGCTATGACGACTTCGTGCTGGTGCGCGACATCGAGTTCACCTCGCAGTGCGAACACCACATGATGCCGTTCTACGGCAGGGCGCACATCGCCTATACCCCGGTGGAGCGCGTCGTCGGCCTGTCGAAGCTCGCGCGCCTGACCGACATCTTCGCCCGCAGGCTCCAGACCCAGGAGCATCTGACGGCGCAGATCGCAGCGGCCATCGACGAGGTGTTGAAGCCCCGCGGTGTTGCCGTGCTGATCGAGGCCGAGCATACCTGCATGTCGGTGCGCGGTGTCGCCAAGCATGGCGCCTCCACGTTCACCAGCCGCTTTACCGGCATGTTCCGCGACAATCCGGCGGAGCAGGCCCGTTTCCTGTCCCTGGTGCGAGGCACGCGCTGACCTCGCGAGTTGACTGGCGAGGTTTCTGTGTCCGCTCACTCCCATGAGATCGAGGAAGGCCTCTCCTTCCTGCCCAGGTTCGACGCCGCCGGCCTCGTGACCTGCGTGGCGACCGACGTTGCCACCGGTGACGTGCTGATGGTCGCCCACATGAATGGCGAGGCGCTGCGCAAGACCATCGCGACCGGCGAGGCCTGGTACTTCAGCCGTTCCCGCAATGCCTTGTGGCGAAAAGGTGAGACGTCAGGTCAGACCCAGCGCGTGGTCGAGATGCGCACTGATTGCGACCAGGACGCGGTCTGGCTTCGTGTCGAGCAGATCGGCGCGGCCTGCCACACCGGCCGCCGGTCCTGCTTCTACCGCAAGGTCGAGGCCGAGGGCGGCGGCGCCAAGCTCGTCTTCGTCGATGCCGAGCGGCTGTTCGATCCCAGCGCGGTCTATAAGAAGTAGCCCCTCTGTCATTCCGGGG